>JAXHTV010000018.1:9800-47305 GCA_034189865.1 Pseudomonadota bacterium
GTTTTTCAGCAGGTGGGGTCGTTGTCTGAGGCGGTGCAAGCCATTGCGGTCGGGGTTGATGCGCTCATTGTCCAGGGAATCGAGGCCGGCGGGCATATCCGTGGGCATCAACGCCTTGAGGAACTGCTCATCGACGTCGCGGAGCCAACCACCGATGTGCCTGTCTTCGCCGCCGGAGGAATATATTCCGCTGAAGATGTTCGGCGTGTCGTGAGTCTTGGGGCCTGTGGCGTCTCGACGGGGACACGCTTTGTGCTTGCGGACGAAAGTGGCGCACATGCGGCTTACAAGGCGCGCTTGATTCAAGCCAGCGAGACGGTTGTGACGACATTGTTCGGGCTGGGGTGGGCGACACCGCACCGCGTGGCCGTCAATGCGGCGACCAAGCGATGGTGTCGAGCCGACGGTTCGGTGGCGTCCTGGTTGCAAGGGTTCAATACGGCATTCAGCTTCACGCGAAAAATATTGCCGCTTAAACCGGACCCGGCGAAGCGGCAGCGGGCGGCGATACCTGTTTTTTCCAATGCGGTGGTGGATGAAAGCTTGCCGGGTTCCCTGGTCGATGCGGCTGCGCTGTATGCGGGGGAAAAGATCGGGCAGCTGGATTCCATCCTCACGGCCGAACAGATTGTCCTTGAGTTGGCCGCTGGTTTCTCGGGCGAGCGTTCCGCGTAGCTTGGCCCTTGAGTGAGGCTTGTCTCAAGATGCCTTTCCGTTCCAGTAGGGTGAACGCGCAGTGGCTATTGAGAGTCTTTGGAATCGCCCGTCATTAACGAAAACATCGTTGCAGGTGGTGCGCCGCCGGGGAGATGTGCCGATAAAAACGATTCTTTCAGGCGATGGTGCGTAAAAGAATGGCAAATAATGACAGTCAGGCCGGACCGATAGAAGCACGAGTGATCGGGCTTTTGGCCTCGCTGATATTTTCAATTCCTACCGCTGTTCTGCTCTGGGTCGGGGTTAACAAAGAACTGGCACATTGGGGCGGTTTTCTCGGCAGTTCTTATCTTCTGGGCTGCATGGTGGCCTTTGCCGTGTTGGCGCTGTTGCTGCCGCGACTCTTTCCGGCCATTCTCGGTGGCGTTTGGCGATGGATGATGAAGATCGAGCGGTATTGGGGGTGGTGAGCGGAGGCGGGCGCGGCAGGCAGAAAAAACCTGCCAGCCGCACCCGATTCCCGGAGTCTTTGGATTAACCACTCTTTTTGGGTTGCTCAACGGCTACGCCCAAACGCTTCAATGTGGCGCGAGCCTCGTCACCCGCCGGGCTTTCGGATTGGGCCGCGAGCTTAAGGTTCTCGATTGCCTTGTCGCGTGTGCCCTGTTTCAACAGGATCTGACCGATTCCATTGTGGGCGGTGGCGGTGGGCAGAAGTTCGACGCTTTGCTCCAGATAGCCCAGAGCTTTGTCATCCTGGCCCAGTTGCCGGGCCGATTCTCCGGCGCCGACCAGGGATTGGTAATACCCGTCGTATAGCGCCAGCGCTTTCTCGTAGTTTTTCAATGCCTCCTGCCAATTGGACTGCTGCAGGTGAACAAAGCCGATCAGTCCATGGAACAGATGCTCTTTGGGCTGTAACTGGACGGCTTCTTGCGCTTTGGCCAGGGCCGTTGTCGTATCTTCGTCTTGCACCAGTGCTTTCACGCCTTCGTCGTAAGCGGCATACGCCGGTTGATCTTTGATGATTTGGGCGATCTGCTCGCGGTAGGCGGACTCTTCGACTTTTCCGCCCTGTTTCAATTCCTTGGCGTGCTGTGTGTTGGCATCGACACGTTTTTGAGACGGCGGATGGGAGGCGAACAAGCCCTGCAGCCAATTGCTCTCTCGCCCCTCCGAAAGACGTACGAAAGTCTCTTGCAGCGTGACGGCCGCGTGGGGGTCGTAACTGACTTTGTCCATGTACTGCATGCCGTAGTAGTCCGCTTCCAGTTCGGCTTCTCGACTGTAACGCTGGCCCAGGAAGGCAGCCGCAACGGATGCTCCCCCAACCCACAAAGGCGCATACCGACCCTCGCCACTGGAGGCTGCGACAGCGATCAGGGCGACGCCGGCTTGCAGGACCATGGCCCGTTCCATGGCTTTGGCGCTGTGACGAGCCGCGGCATGGGTGATTTCGTGACCAATCACCGCAGCAAGCTCCGCTTCGTTTTCGAGCTCAACCATCAGTCCCCGGTTAATCGCGATCTTACCCCCTGGCATGGCCCAGGCGTTGGGCACGGAATTGTTCAGAACCACAAATTCGTAGGGCAGTTCCCGTTCGCTATGGACCGCGAGTTGTTGACCGATACCATTGACATAGGCCGTGACCTCCGGGTCGACTGTGTAGAGACCACCCTGCATTTGTTGCGCCGGCACGTAGTTCTGTTGGCCGATCAGGATTTCCTGTTCCGTCGAAATGATGTTGAACTCGCGTTCGCCGGTGACCGGGTTGACAGCGCACCCTGTCAGACCGACGAAAACGACCAGAATAAATGCACGGACGACATGAGCCATTGAGATCTCCATCGAACTGTTTGTTAGCTGCCTATGTCAACGATAGGTGTTTTAGGATACAGTTTTTTTCTTGTACAATACTGATACAACATTATCGGCCAGATAATTTTTAGAGCCGTTGCATTACAACCGAGAGGGCTTGGTTTCATGTTATTACCAGACCATTACTTTAAACGCTCGGTTCCGGCCGCATGGATGCTGGGGTTTTTTTTGACCTTCAGTTCGCCCGCATTTGCGGTCGATCTGATTCCCTTACCGGAACCGGTTTTGCAAGTGGTCCCGAAGCTTGAACTTCGGGGTGCGTCGCGTTTCAAAAAATACTTCTTTCACGTTTACGATGCACGGTTATGGACCGTTGACCGGTCCGACTGGCGCATAGATCAACCCTATGCCTTGGATTTATCCTACGAATTCGACTTCGCAGCTTCCGCTTTGGCGGACCGATCGGTGGTCGAGATGGAACAAATCGGAGAGGCTTCCGCCGCGGAGCGTTTGAAGTGGCGCCAAGAGATGCTCCGGGCATTCCCCGATGTGAAGGCGGGCGATCGGCTCGTCGGTTTGTATATCCCGGGGGAGGGCACGAGGTTTTTTCTCAATGGCGAGCTCTATTCGGAAGTGTCGGATCCGGCGTTTGCAGAAGATTTCTTCGGTATCTGGTTGGATCCGCGCACCAGTGAGCCTGATCTCCGTCGCGATCTGTTGGCTCAGCAATAGCGCAGGCGAGGCGTTGGGATGGCGTTTTTCTCTCAAGGTTTGATTGTCTGATGAATACAGACGCGCCGGACCGTATTCGACTCGACAAATGGTTGTGGGCGGCACGTTTTTTCAAAACCCGTGCCGTGGCAACCGATGCCGTGAAAGGCGGCAAAGTCCACGTCAACGACCAGCGGGTTAAGCCCAGCCATCCCATCAAAGTGGATGATCGGCTCGTCATCACCAAAGGCGCGCTCATCTTTGAGGTCTGTGTGCGGGGGCTGACGGATCGACGAGGACCGGCGAAGCAAGCCGCATTGCTCTACGAGGAAACGCCTATGAGCATCCGTCGCCGAGAGGAAGCGGCTGCGGTATCGCGTGCTGAACGTGTCTCTCGGCCACTACCGCCCAACGGGCGTCCGGATAAGCGGGCTCGGCGTCACCTGATCCGGCTGAAATCGGATCAATAGTTCTCACGTCATCGTTTTCTGCCACTATTACTGTATGAACGGCGTACGGGCGAATTTTTTATTGATTTCATGCGGCTGCGAGGCGAGCGTGAAGCCCGCGCGGTATTTTGGAAGGCCAAAGTGTGACGGATAAACCCAGACCTCAAACGCCCTTGTTAACGGTGGATGTCATTATCGAGATGGGTGAGCCGGATGTCTCCGGGGTCATCCTCATTGAGAGAAAATATCCGCCCTCAGGTTGG
Source organism: Pseudomonadota bacterium (assembly GCA_034189865.1). Classification (NCBI taxonomy): domain Bacteria; kingdom Pseudomonadati; phylum Pseudomonadota; species Pseudomonadota bacterium. The sequence continues at coordinate 13,699 of JAXHTV010000018.1, forward strand.
GCTTTGCCCGGTGGGTTCGTGGACGTAGGTGAGTCCGTTACGGCGGCCGCACGTCGTGAAGCGGCCGAAGAAACCGGGCTTGAGGTGGAGCTTGCCGCGCTGCTCGGATGCTACTCAGATCCCCGTCGTGACCCGCGTGGCCATACCGCCAGTGTGGTCTATGTGGCGAGAGGGCGAGGCGAGCTGCAAGCGGGTGATGACGCTGGCGACGCGAGGGTCTTTGCGCTGGACAGCCTGCCGGTCTTGGCCTTCGATCATCCGCTGATTTTATCCGACTACGTGCAGTACTATCGTCGCGGTCGCCCCGTCCCATTACGTTAACGCTCTTCGGCGCGGTGTTCGATCGTTTTGCGCCTTGCTGCGTAGGGTTTTTAACCCCGCGATTTGCGCCCGTAGCCAATTTTACCTGTTCGTATCAGATCAGCGTGCCATCTCGTTTTTGAGAGCAATGAGCGAAACGGGTGAGATCCAAATTGTTGCCAGCCGATTCCGCGGCCAAATTGCCGTAAAATGTTTAGCGGCTGACGTGCATAGCTGGCTTTGCCGGCGGAACCTGAATTAGGAGAATCAGGACGATGACCTACCAACATATTCGCCTACCCGAGGCAGGCCAGAAAATTAAATGTGCGGACGACGGACGCTTGGCCGTGCCTGACCATCCTATTCTTGGGTTTGTAGAAGGCGACGGGATCGGTCCGGATATCACGCGCGCGTGTTTGCGTGTTTGGGACGCGGCAGTCGCGCAAGTTTACGGAGGGGCCCGCAAGATCCATTGGTGCGAGCTGTTCCTCGGGGAGAAAGCGGCCTCGATCTACGATGGGAATTACTACCCGCCAGAGACATTGGAGGCGATGAAAGAGCTTTTGGTGTCGATTAAGGGTCCTCTGACCACACCGGTTGGTGGTGGTTTCCGGTCTTTGAACGTGTCTTTACGGCAGGATTTGGATCTCTATGCTTGCGTGCGACCGGTGCGCTATTACGATGGTGTGCCCTCGCCGTTGCGTAATCCGGAGTTCGTCGATGTCGTGATCTTCCGCGAGAACACCGAGGATGTCTACGCGGGTATCGAGTACGCCTCGGGATCGGAGGAGAACGAAAAACTGGCGGGGTATTTGCGACAACAGATGGGCGCCGAGTTCTTCGAATCCGCCGGATTAGGCGTCAAACCCATTAGCCCGTTTGCGAGCAAGCGTCTGGTCAGAAAGGCCATTCAATATGCCATCGACAACAATCGGGAGAGTGTGACCCTGGTCCACAAGGGGAACATCATGAAGTTCACCGAAGGGGCTTTCCGTGGTTGGGGCTATGAGGTCGCGCGGGATGAGTTCCCCGAGCAAACCATCACCGAGACGGAAGTCTACGACCTTCACGGCGGGAAGGTTCCGGACGGGAAAATCGTCATCAAAGACCGGATTGCGGACATCACCTTTCAGCTGATGTTGCTCCGTCCGCAAGAGTTTGACGTGCTGGCCACCATGAACCTGAACGGTGATTATCTCTCCGACGCGATTGCCGCCCAGGTTGGCGGTATCGGGATTGCACCGGGTGCCAACATCGGCGATGCCGTGGCGGTTTTCGAGGCAACCCACGGAACCGCGCCGAAATATGCCAACCAGGACAAAGTGAATCCCGGATCGCTCTTGTTCAGCGGCTTGGACATGCTTGAATACATCGGCTGGAAGGAAGCTGCCGACGTTGTCCGGGAGGCATACCAGGACGTGGTACGGGATAAAGTGGTCACTTACGATTTCGCCAGACAAATGGAAGGTGCGACAGAGGTCGGTACCAGCGCCTTTGCCGACGCGTTGATTCAGCGTATCGAAAGCGGCATCGACGCAGCAGAGCGTCGTGCGGCGCGTGCTAGAGCCTTGGAGGCAGAGCGTCGGGCCCGTGAGCAACGGCGCATGAATGAACCGATGGAAGAAATGCTGGCCAGTGGCCGTAAACCTACCGCGATCGGGCACATCATGACCCGCAAACTGGTGACGGTTTCCGCTGAGGCGACTGTGGATGATGCGGTGAAAACCATGCGCGAGCGCGGGATCAGCTCCCTGGTTGTTGAGCCCGGTACGGAAGACGATCAGTGGGGCATCATCACCCGGCATGACGTTCTGTCGCGAGTGGCCCAGGTCGGCCGCAGCTCGTCGGAAACCCGAGTCGGGGAGGTGGCGACGAAACCCGTCATCTCCGTACCGATGCACGAACCTATCAGTGGCTGCGTCGATTTGATGATGAAACATGACATCCGACGCTTGCTGGTGGAACTTGATGGCCGAATCGTGGGCATTGCGACGGAGACCGATCTGGTCAATGCGGTTCAGCAATTCGGTTGGGTTCGCGCCGAGTAGGCGCTATGGAATCTGCGATTGCCCCGCGTTATGTCATAGCGTGGGGGCGATCGGCCGGGCAGCCTAGGGAGATAGAAAGCCGGCCCGCAAAGCGGGCCGGAGTTCCACGTGGAGAGGTCAAGTCGCCAGTGGGCGCTGGCGACTTATTTGGGCGATGGGGGATCGCCGTTAGAACGTGAATAAAAGACCGATATCAAGGTTGTGAGAGGCCCAATCGAATTCCACATCACCACCGGCTTCGTCGGTGAATTCGGTATCTTCAGTCGCTTGGTAACGATAAGCGGCGGTCAGCATCACGTTCGGTGATAACTCGAAACCGAGGCCCGCGGTGAGCTGATAAGCGAACACCGTGGCATCATCATCGATGATATCGATGTCGCCGAGGTTCACGTCTGCGCTGAGCTGGACTCCGCCGATGCCGGCGCCGATGTATGGCATGACGCTGCCACCGGTGTTGAAGTCGTAGTATGCGTTACCCATGAAGCCCCATTGACTTACGTCGCCGTTCAGGGTGTCCAGTTCCACAGCACCCAGCCTGCCGTCATCGATGTCGCTGGTTTGGTAGATCACTTCGCCTTCAACGCGGAAACCACTTGCGGTACCACGGCCGATCGCCAGGGCGACGCCGTAACCCGTGTCGTAGTCCGACTCGACGGTGCCATCAACGGGAACAGGACCAAAGCCGCTCAGGAACGTCCAGTCCGAATCATCAGCGAAGCTGACAATTCCTTTGGCGCTCACGTAGGGCCCTTCGATGGCCATCGCGGCCGGGGCGGCGGCGAATGAAGCAACGGCAATGCCAGCGATTATTCTACGATCCATCTGAATACTCCTTGACTCACAAAATTACAGTGTAATGAATAATTCCGGTTAAGGCTGAAAAACACCAGCGCCGAGCTTGACGTGTCGACCGGGCAGCCAGTGATACAAAAGTTATACAAAAACTCTTCGTGGTGCAATGATTTCTTTTTATCGAACGAATAGTTTCTAGCTATCAACCGGTTGCAGTCTGGTTGCAACCGTGGAAACTATACCCGACTTGTGCGTGACTCAATACTGTGCGCGTGGCATTGGGCGCCTCGCGCCGCTGCGAAATGACACATCGTCAACTTAGACCTGACAGACCGAGAAACGATTTCATAAGCGATAAAATTGGACGCGGCCACTTGGTTTGGATGTGTCACACAGTCTCGGAATGCCTTTGCCCACGGGATGTTCACATCTGGGACTGGAGGTAGTTCTGTAAGCCGATTTGGCTAATCAATTCCAGCTGAGTTTCCAGCCAATCGATGTGCTCTTCTTCACTTTCCAGAATGGATTCGAACAACTCCCGAGACACATAATCGCCGACGGATTCGCAGTACGCGATAGCCTCTTTAAGGCACGGGTGGGCTTGTTGTTCCAGCGTCAGGTCTGCACGCAACGTTTCTTCGGGGTTCTCGCCGATGAGCAACTTGCCAAGGTCCTGCAGATTAGGGAGCCCATCAAGGAACAGGATACGCTCGATCAAGGCATCGGCGTGTTTCATTTCATCGATGGATTCCTTGTGAGTGTGCTCATAGAGCCGCTGGAATCCCCAGTTGTCGTGCATGCGGGCGTGAAGAAAGTACTGATTGATGGCCGTCAGTTCATTCTTAAGTACCCGATTGAGATGTTCGATGACTTTCGCGTCACCCTTCATGGCAGCTGACCCCTTGGTGAGTAGCGAGAAGGAGAATTTGTCAGCCGATAATGGAACCTTGGCTCGGGCCGGATCGAAAGTATCGGCTGGGCGGTCCGCTGATCACAGCGCCCGTCGGCGTTGAGACCGGAGAAATAGAATCATTCCTAGGGCGTCTAAATGCAAGTGCTTGCAGCGGTGAATCGAGGTGAGGGGATCCCTCGCTTTCAGGAATCCCCTCCGACAAGCTTGTTAAGGCGTGGGGGGAATGGCTGTCGTATAGACCGGCTGACCTTCGACATCACGGACGGTCAACGTCAGTACACCATTGGGGTCGATTTCGACCGCGCCGAAATTGAACCAGTCCAAAGCGTCTTCGTAGCTCGTCACCGCATCGGCACTTTCCGGTCCAAAGAACAACAACCGTTCCGGATTGAACGTGGTGTCGAATTCGTCTTTCGGGAACAAACCGGCATTTAGGGGGCCGACGACGGCTTCGTGAGCCGTAAATTCCGGCGAGTCCCCAAAAGGCGTGTAACGGAAGACCGACGCGAAATGCACATCGGTCGTAATCCATAGGTTGTTGTGGATGTCATTGTCGCGAAGGAACTCTAGGATTTCCCGCAGCTCGTTCTCGAAGCCGCCCGATTCGGTGAAATCGGCCCAGCCGTCACGACCGGCGGCGCCAGACGAACCGGTGGGAATAGATATTGGAACTGACGAAATGATGACTTTCCAGGTGGCGTCGGATGCCGCCAAGACTTTTTTCAACCAGGTCAGCTGTTCACGTCCCAGTGCGGATTTAATGGCCTCGGTACTGTCCGCCTCGAAATTCGGGTCTCGGTACTGGCGGGTGTCGAGTATGAATAACTCGAGTTGTTGACCCCAGCGCAGGTTGCGATAAAGCCGCTTGGGGGTGTTGTTCGCCACAGCGATGGGGTTGTAATCAAAAAACGCTTGTAGTCCTAATGGAAGCAAGTGTTCACCCGCGGTATAGGGCGGGGTATCGCGCGTGTCGTGCAACGGTCCAAAATCGTTGACGACTTCGTGATCGTCCCAGATGGCAATGTAGGGTGTCTCGTCTAACAGGTCACGCAGTCCGGGTGCGGCCCAATTGTAATGCCAGTGTTTCCAGAAATTTTCCAGATCGGCGGACTGGGTAAAATCACCGGGTAGTTGGATATTGCCGTAACGCCCGGTCTCTTCGCAGACGCCATCGGCGTAGATCATATCGCCCAGCCCGATGAAAAAGTCCGGCTCGAAGCGCTTGATGCCATGAAAAATGGGGTAATCGTCAGCGGCGTCTCGGCATACATTCTGGCCACCTAAGTCGCCTCCCCAGGCAAACCGGACGGGTTTGACCGACTGAGGCGATGGTGCGGTGCGGAAATGGCCGACCACTGCCTCCTCCACCGCAGCGGATAGAGGGACTTCGCCCGCCCATACGGCGTAGAAGTAGATGGTATCGGGGCGCAGTCGGTTCACTTCGAAATGGGCGGCATAGTCGTGATCAGCGGTCAGCATCTGCTGCTTTTTTATGGGCAGGGCCGGCGCGCCGAACAATAACAAGTTCAGGGTAGTTTCGCCTTCTGCGCGAGACCAGATCACTGCGCTGCGATCACTGACGTCACCAACGAGGGTGGTGGCATCGACCGCGGCCCAGGTTGGGGTGCTGAACGTCAACGCCAATGCCAGCAGCGTGGTTCGAACAGTGGGGGGTGTATATAGCGTATTGGGGTACATGCCGGGGACCTCCGTCGGGGTGGATGAGGCCTCACCTTAAAGTGCCGGTATTGACATTCATTCGGTTGTTCGCTGACGAAAATATGACGGTCTTGGACCAGCCGGTCGGGAGGGCATCGGTTGATCCGTGGCGGGTACCGGGGAAGGGATTTATAGCCGGCAAGTGATGGTCAAGGAGGTTATATTTCTTTGTGGGCGAAAATTCGAAACGGCAAGTAACCGAGGTGAGTCCACGCTTTTTGGGCGACTGTGTTGCCGGCCATATACGACAGCTCCACGCGGGACACACGCTGTTGCCGAAACCAGTGTTCCGCGTGTTCGACAAGGTCGGATGCGATACCGTGATTTCGATAAGCCGGCTCCACCCAACAGCCGGCGATGTGGCCCACCTCGCCGAATCCGGTGGCTGGCATGTTGGTTTCCGAGATCGTTGCCAACAGACAGCCGGCCGGCGCGTCTTCAATCTCCGCGAGCAAGGCGATACTTCGCGGGTTTTCTATAAATCCTTTCACCCATGCCAGGGTGGGCGCGCCGACTGTTCCGGGCAAGGCGGCTGTGTAGACATCGTGGGGAACGTTCTGTTGCAGATATTGAACGATTCGCACGCAAGCTTGTGCACAGTAGGGGGCGTCATTTAGGTCCGCTTCGCGGATGACCAAGGCAGAACGGTTCACGCCCCACAACTCCATTGGGTTGTTTGCGCTCCAAATTTTAACTCAATTCCGGTCGCACTTTCCGGGCAAGTTTCAGGTGGCCGTAGGAGAGCACGTGTGGTCGGCCTGTGGTTCCGGGACCGGAACCACTTGGTTTTTGCCTTGGCGCTTGCCTTTGTAGAGCCGCTCGTCGGCTGCGGCGATACAACGATCCAAACCTTCGCTCGGGTTGTACTCGCATAATCCGAAAGTCATGGTGACCGTCAGAGGTGACGCCGACAGTGCCAGTTGTTCTGTCTCCAGCTTCTTCCGCAATCGTTCGATGCTCTGATAGGCGCAGTGTAAATTCGTGTTGGGCAGCATCATCAGGAATTCTTCGCCGCCCCAACGACTGATTTGGTCGGATTTTCGAGCGTGAGTACCAATCATCTGGGAGACGTGTTTCAGTATGGCGTCTCCGGTTTTGTGACCGTACCGGTCGTTAACGCGTTTAAAGTTATCGATGTCAGCCAGGACGATCACAAACGGATGCCTATAGCGATCATAACGATGAACTTCTTCGGTCATCAGTTCGGTGATGGCGCGCCGGTTCAGCAGGCCGGTCAAAGGATCGGTTCGCGCCAAGCGCTGGAGTTCAGTCGTCAGCGCGGAGACCTTCTCGTCGGCGTCCCACGCTCCCCGTTGGTAAAAGAAAGAAATGTAGGTCAGCGCGAATACCGTTGACACCAAGTTGAATTCATAGAGTAGTCGCGTGGTCGCTTCTGCCAATTCATATTTGGGCGTCATAGTGGCTGAGAACTGATGCAAAGCCACCAATACGACGGCTGACAACGAAGGCACGCTGAGTCTCGCCACAAGGTGCCAGCGCGGACTCAGTAACACGACCGGGCTTGGAACCAAGATGTAGTAGAAAAACCCGGATTCCCAGCCCATCAGCGTAACGGCCAGTATGGCATGGGTGGTGACTTCTACCACCGCGATGATCAGTGCAGGCGTTTCATGGCGCCGTTTATTCAGCACCAGCGCAACGAAAAAAGCCCCTATGCTGACCAAGTTGAACGTCGCCAACTCCCAGGCAGCCAGTGTCCAGAAGATGGGGAAAAAACAAAGGTGAAGAATCAAACCCAATAGCAAGACATGCTGCGACGTGACGAAAAACCGGAAATCGCCGGGCCTCTCGTAATCGTTGCGGAGCAATTCAAGTACCCAATGCAGGCGTTTGGTTTGTAGACGGGGTGCGTCGTTCTCAGGGATTTGTTTCACGCTGGCTTACACCAGTTATTTATCATTTGATGTCACGGTGTATAGATTGTTATCGGCGACTTGTGGGTGGGCTGCAGTTTCAAGCAGCGGCCCTTGCGGCCACTGTGTTTTAGCCGAGAAAAACGCGATGGGGTTGTCCAGCCCGGCAGGTTGGCGGATGTGATCGGGTCGCTATTCGATGACGGGCGAAGGACCGAAATTTCCCGGGCGGAGACGGCCGGACTGCACTTGTGACGAACTGATGTGGTGCCGGATGATGAAAAATATGTGATGACCATCCTGATCGAACCGTGTGCAGTTGCGCACCCGATCACAGACCACGCGGTTGCTTTTCGACCGACGCGAGTGAATGGCCCGTCCCGTTCGCTCGAACGGGAGAATTACATCATTCCGGCGGAGTATTGTCCGACGATGCCTGGGTTGCAAAGGCGAGGCGTTCGCCGCCCCCGGCCTGTATCGCCGATATTGTCTCGGCGACACGCGCATAGCGGACCGCCTGATCGGCATCCAGACGTATGACGGCATCCGGTTGTTCGTCAAGGGCCTGGCTGATCGCACGGGGTATCTGCTCCAGTGGGACCGAGGTGCCGTCGACGGCCAAAGCGCCATCAGCTGCAAGCGTGACCTCGACGACCACCGGTTCGGCCAGCGGTGGCGCATCCGCCGCCGGCAATTCCACGCGAAGAGCCTGAGAGAATAGGGGCGCCAGCACAATGAATATCACGAGCAAGACGAGCATGACATCCACCAGAGGCGTGATATTGATATCGGCGACCGGTTGGCCGTGGCTTTTGTGCGTCCGACCTGCCATTAGTCTTTTTTCTCCGCGAAGACCAAATCAACGATATCCATTGCATTCTCGGCGGTGAGGGCATTGAGGCCGACTAAGGCCCGGGCCAGCAGATTGTAGGCGACCAATGCCGGAATAGCGGCCGCCAGACCGGCTGCAGTGGCAACCAGAGCCTCTCCCACTGGTCCGGCCACGGCGTCCAGCGTCAGGGCTTTCCCGGTGAGCGTCTGTAGGGCGTGCATGATGCCCCAGACCGTGCCGAGTAAACCGATGAAGGGCGCGGTGCTGCCGATGGTGGCCAGCATGGTCAGCCAGCGCTCGTGACCAAACCGGATCGGTTCCTGTGCCTCTCCCAGACGCTCTCGTAGCTCCGCCGGGGTGAAGTTTCGTCGCCGAATCAAGGTTCCGGTCACGGCCGCCAGTTGGCGGCTGGGACATTCCGCGGGAAGGTCGTCCAATGCGGACAGATCGTTGTTCTTGAGGTGACCGGCCGCTTTCTTTTCTTGTCTCCGCCAGGCCTGCAGTTGAAGCAGTTTAATCAGCGTGATCACCCACGTGACAAAGGACATGGCCGCCAGGGTAACGAATACCGAACGCACGACGAAATCGCCATGTGTCCACCAATCCATGAGGCTTCCATAGTTCATCTACTGTCTTTCCTCAACCGGTTTCGAGGCGAAATTGAATGGGTACGCGGACGGTGGATTGACGCGCCCGACCGTCAACCGTTGCGGGTCGGAAACGCCATTGGCGTACCGCCCTGAGCGCGGTCCGGTCCAGTACGGATCGTCCGGAACTCTCCTCGATCTCCACACGGATGGGCTTGCCCTGAGCATCCACGACGACGGAGAGCATGACCACACCCTCCCAGCCAAAGCGTCGCGCCGCCGACGGGTAGGGAGGCAGCGGGTTTTCACGGTAGGCGGCTGCCAGATCGATGGGCCGGTTTTCGGCTTGTGCGGGAGCTTCTGCGGCACGGGTTTGTTCCAATTCAGCGGGCGGACCCGGCGCGACGGCCGGTGGCGTTGCGGTCGCTGTTGTGTCTGATACCCCGGAGGTGTCTTCTGCCGGGGGCGGCACGTTGGGAACGGGATCCAGCGTCGGTTTAGGCTTCGGTAACGCCTTCTTCGCAGTCGGTTTCGGTGGCGGCGTTTCGGGCGTGATGGTTTTGTCGACGGGCGCCGGAGGCGCCGGTCGTGCTGCGGGCGTGATTTTAGCCGGTTGGCTGGGCGACTGCTCTATGGTTGGTGGTGACGGCAGGGTGACCAGCCGGACCGTTTGGAGCGCATCGATTGCGGGGGGTGTGGTTGGGCTGTCGAGCCACGCCATGGCGAACACGTGAACCGCCAAACTGACAAGCACGGCAGCCATGACGCGTCGGGCACTGACGGCGCTCGGAATCTCAACGGGTTCCGGTAAGTCCTTTTCGCTTAAGGAAAATTTTGGTTTCGGCGGATTTTCGATCGGAAAAGGTATTGCAGATGACATGGATCGGCCTAGGGTAATCGCAGCCGGATAAAGTGCCACGCGCCCATCGTGGCGACAAGCACTAACAATACAGCGGCGGAGGCCATCAGGATATCGCGTAGGTCTTTTCCAAATCCATCAAGGAAATGCCATTTGTGGATGTAGCCGAAAACCCATCCTTCCATTCGTGCCAAGGGACCGACATGTGCTGCCAAGGCACCGCTTCGGGTTTCGACGTACCAGTCATGCCCCGGGAGGTCTGTAAAACTGACCGAATACACCGGTAGGCGTTTGAAAATAAAGCCGTAGTCACCACCGAAAGCGCTGACCAATCGGGTCTGGGACGGATCATTCGCGGAGATGCCCGCGTAGCGAGCGGCCAGTTCGAGGGCGTGTGTGACGGCTGCGTCGGCTCGCAACGCAGCAGTGCTGGCGTCCAGATATTGATCCGCCTGCGGTGGCGGGCTTGTACCGGCACCGTGATGGCCATGGCCGCCGGCGGCTTGGGTCGGCCGGTTCTGAACTTGCCAATACGCCTTGCCGTCCATCCGGATCAGTTGGGCTTTGGTGATTGTGTCACGGTCCAGATGTTGACCGAGCATCGACCAATCCGCCGTGATTTCGGAAACGTGAAAGCGCTCGGGGGAGGGCAATTCCACCTCCGTCGCCCCGAGATGTTTTGCAGTCAGATGAAACAATCCGCTGAGCGCGAAGCCAAGGGCAGCCACAGAGATTAGTGCACCGAGGGAGCGATGCCAGCGCACGCTGACAGGTTTGTTGTCCGACAAATGGTTTCGGCGCCAGAGTACGCCGTAAACCAGCATTCCGGCGCTCGCGGTGAAGGCGCTGCCCAGCAGCAGTATCGCCATTAGCAAAAAGCTCCAGTGTTCGCCGGCCACCGGGCCCCAAGAATGCAGAAGTCGGAATAGTCGTCCGGTCAGCGCCTTGCGATCATCCGTTAAGGTTGCCAAGCGACCGCTGGCGGTTTCTACGTAGGCGCGCATCCCGTCGGGCCGCTGAAAATCCACGCGGTAAACGGGCAGTAAGCGATCGATATATAGGTAGTCCGAATCGAACGCCGTGATCAGACGGGTTTCGCCGACGCTGCTGAGTTCGTCGCCCAAATAATATCTGGCCAACTTCACGGCAAAAGCGTGCTCACCGTTCTCTCGAACTCGGCCGGTGGCCGCATCGAGCCATAGCACGCCCTCGTCGGTTTCGACCCGATAGTAGGGTTTGTGCTCGAAACCCAGCAATTGGAGAGACCGAAAAGTCTTGATGTCCAATGCGGAGAGAGCCGCACCAGGCGCCGTAACATCCGATAAGCGAACTGTCTCCGAAGGCGGGACAAATGCCGCTGGTTTCGGGTTGAGGCGACTGATGATGGGATGTGCCAGACCGCTCAGTCCCCACGCGATAACCGCCAAGCAGACAAAGATCCCCACCTTCTGATGCCAGCGGTGGAGCTTGGCACTGAGCGGTTCTCGCGCCTCAATCGCGTTAGTCGGAGGTTCCACACCGCTCATAGGAAGTCATACTTCATGCCAACGAACAGGGTCCTTGGTCGGCCGGGTGTGTAGGTTGGCCCCCATTTCGATGTGGTATCAGCGTAGAGCTCGTCGGTTGCGTTTAGGAGCTGGGCGTACAATTCCAGGCCGGTGTTGATCAGATAATAATTGGCCCGGAGATTCAGCAGATCGTGGCCTTCGTAAGTGCCCGTGTTGGCTTCATCCAGATACCATTCGCCGGTGTGCGCCCATTCCACTTCGAGTCGGCCACCGTTGAGAAAATCGGGCCGATAGCTCAGGCGTAAGCTGCCGAAGTCCTCCGGCGCGTCCGGTTGCGTGTTGCCGGAATAGTCGACCGTTGAAGAGACGGTCCATTCTTTGAACTTGTGTTCCGAGCGGGTGTAAGCCAGACCGAGCAAGAGCGTGTCGGTGATGGCCAGGTCTGCGCCGAGTTCCACGCCATAGTGTTCCGTTTCACCAGCGTTGACGTTTCGTCTTGCGCCCGTTTCATCGGTGATGTTGATAATGTCATCACGCTTTAGCAGGTAATATGTCGCGACCTCCCAGGCCAAACGATCGAACGACTGTCCACGTAACCCCAGCTCGACACTGTCGGCTTTGACCGGCTCGAGGTCGGTGGAATTGTCGTTGCTACCGGAGCGGAATAACTGACCGACGGTTGGAATGCGAAAGGCGTGTCGATAGCTGGCGAAACCGTTGAGGTTATCCGAAAACTGATACACCAGTCCGAGCTTGGGGCTGAAATGATCCAGGCGCAACGTCGTGTCGGCCGGCCGGCGATGGATGGCCTCGTTCGATGGCGTGCTTGGGTCGTCCAGGTCTCCGGCTTCTACGGTGGGTAGGTTGTTTTGGTAGTCGTAGCGCACCCAGTCGTAGCGCACGCCCCCGTTGAAGCGCAGTCGTTCGGTCAGCTGCCATTCGCTGTGCAAATAGGGTGAAACCGATTGGAAATCGACGTCGAAGTCGTACAGCTGATCGACGGCCGAATAAGCGAGCCAATAGGGGCCGGGGTCGCTGTCCGTACGGATGATATAGTCCTGAATGACGTAACCTTGGGTGTAGTCGAGGTCCACGCCCGCAATCCAGAACCCGTCCCGTTGGGCGAAATCCTGGCGGTATTTAAAAGCTAAACCGAGAGAATCGTGGCCGCTTTCGTTGACGTGGGCGTCCTGAGAGTCCAGAGCCGTCGTTCCAAGCCAGGGGATAAAGACTTCACGCCCTGTGTTCAAGGTCCAAGTGGCCAGATATTCCAGATCGTTGCTGCGCAAATACGGCGTCAGGCTGATCCGACCCGCTCCGGCCTCCCACTCGAATGCGGATGAAAGCCGCACGGCCGATACGTCCCGAAATCCGATGAGATTACCGGCCTGAGCGGGATCTTCGATGTAGTCCTCGAAACGAAGGCCCGATCCCCCGGTATCCATATCCAACTGGGTGGCGGTTAGCACGGTGTTCACGGTTGCGGCTCCGGCGCGGGTATTCCAGGCGCCGGTGAACGATTGTCGGTCGAATGCCGTATTCTCGCGCCACCCGTCGCTGTCGATCACATCCAGGTTGCCGCTGAAGCCCTGTTCGCCCACGCGCTTCGCACCCCGTATTCGGGCTCTACGCCAGCCGTACTCGCCAGCTTCCAGGCCGATTGCCAAGTCATCGGTCTGTTGTGGTTGACCGGAAAGGACATTGATCACGCCACCGATTGCATCACTGCCATAGAGCGCTGAACCCGGGCCCCGAAGGACTTCGAGTCCGTCCGCGCCTGAGACATTCACCTCGTAAAGCGAATTGTGATTGAAAAAGGCAGGCGATCGGATGGGAATACCGTTTTCCAGATAGAGATAGACCGGATCATAGGAGATGGGTTGACGAATAGCGGCCGCGACCCCTTGTCCCGTGCTGCCGAGTTGCACGATGTTGACGCCGGGAATTCGGTTGAATGCATCCGCCGGGTGGGTCGGGTTGATCTCCTCGATGTCCTCGCCTTGTACCACACCGATACTGGCGTCGGTGTCCGCCAAGGACGCTTCCTCACGCGTCGCGGTAACCACCACCGTGCCGAGCTTGTCTGTTTTGTTCTCCTCGGCCTGGATACCGCCCATGAACACAACCAGCCCCACCGCCATGCCGAGTGGGCCGCGCGCGTTTATCATGTTCTTCTCCTTGGATTCGCGACAAATTTTGCCATCCGGCAACGCACAAAGCCCGGCAGTATAGCCATGGCATTTTGAGGCCGGGAATGCGACATGTTGTCGCAGCGTTTACCTGGGATGAAGGGTTTTGGCGAGCGATTAATGCGATTGGGGGCGCCGCGACGGGCGACGTGATGGCGTTGCTCAGGTTGCCCCGTCGGGTGTGACGGCATTGCACCGCACCAGGTAACGAGCCAACGCCACCGCGTTGTTTCGGCGCGCATCTTTGGCGGCATAGAGCAGGGTAATACAGTCTTGAGTTGCCAACTCGAGCAGTGGGGCCAGGGTTTGGCGGCGTTGGTCGAGTTCGGCGAAATACCGCCGGACGAACTCGCTCCAACGAGATGGATCGTGTGAGAACCAGCGTCGTAGTGAGGGCGTCGGGGCTACGTCTTTGAGCCAGAGGTCGACGACCCCGGCGTCACGTTTCATACCTCGTGGCCACAGTCGATCCACGAGGATCCGCGTTCCGTCCTCATCAGAAGGTGTGTCGTAGACCCGTTTGATTCGCAAGCATGGCGAGTTTTCGGTCTGGACGGTCGAGTACTCCAAGGGCGCGCTCTCCGGTGGCCGTCGGAGTGCCTGTGTCGGCACGTTTGTTTTCGTGAGTTTATAACAGTGCTCGGACGATTGAGGGGTTCAATGATCGGTGCGGCAAAGCGGCTTGGTTATCTTCCATTCGGTCTGTTTCAGGTTCTCCGGGAACGTTTGTTGGCAATCGTATAGGCCGATGCCGTTGCCAGCAGTGAGCTGCGGTTTCGCAAGGAGCGGATGGATACAACCAGAAGGGAGTACGGAAATGAGTTATTGGGTGATCAAGACGCTGTCCTCGGTTGAAAATCCTCAATGGGTGGGAACCAGTGCCCAATTGGATCGATCAGCTTATTGGTCAGTCGCATATACCCTGGTCGGGCAAACCGTTTCGTCCTAAATGGACCGTCGCTGCGGCGGGGATAGCACGTGGACCGCTGGAAACGGAGCGTTACAATCGCCGGTGCGATGGGTTGCGGAAACAATGGGGTTGGGCGCGCGGGACAGAAGCGGTTCACCATAAAACATAGGGCCTTCTGAGAAGGCCCTACAATCGATATGGCTTGCTGGTAGCCACTTCTTATTGTTGTGACCGATTGGGCGATCGGCGTATTTGCCACGGAGATGACTGTTTCATGCCCAAGTTCCGGATACCCATCTTTTTTAGTGACTCGGAAGAAGGATGGGTGCGACGAGTATCCGGATCAATGAACGACCGACTTGTGACCCCAAGAGACCGTTCTGTCGGATGGTTTAGTTCTTATAGGTTCTCCTCCCGCTTTTTTGCCATGCATTTTAATTGATTGCTTGTTTAGGCGGCTGCAGGATCTGCTTGATTCGATGTGAATTTATTGTTGTCTTAGATCCGTTGCCTTTCGGTATGGTTAGATGCAGATAGCGTGCCAGAAATGTAAGCCAGCGCCTTAATGCAATGTAAGCCTTGGCTTACGTGGAGTGTACGCGTAGGCGGACGGACTATCATCCGTTGCTGACAGCCGCGAAAGTGACGCGTTTGGTCAAAAACTGCCGGCCAATTGTGACGTGTTGCGTCAGCCTTGACGTGTCGGTTCGGGTGGAGACGATTGAAACAGTGGCTTGATTCGCGCCCGGCCACTGGATTGAATCCGCACACGGGGTGCGCGAACGATCATTGGAGTTTCACGTGAATTCTGACAACCAAGGGGCTAAGTCCAACGTCAGGCTCAGTGCCGAGCGATACGACGACATGACCTATCAGCGTGCCTTGGACGATTCAGAGGGTTTCGTTCGCGGTAGCGCCCATTTTGATAATGGCGAGTTGACGGTGCCCGGCTATCCATCCATCGGCCGAATTTTGAATCTCGAGCGCGGCTTGTCCGAACAAGTGGGTGAGCGTTTTTGGATGGAAGAAAAAATTGACGGCTATAACGTTCGGATTTTCCGCCATCACGACCGCGTCTTGGCGCTCACTCGCGGTGGGTTCGTTTGTCCGTTCTCCACTGACCGGCTCGCGGACCTGTTCGATCTGTCGTTTTTCGACGCCCATCCGGAGATGGTGGTCTGTGCCGAGATTGCTGGTCCCGGAACGCCATATCTCGAGGGTTCACCGCCATTCATCCCAGAGGACGTGGGCCTTTACGTGTTCGATTTCATGCGCCTCAATCGGCCGGGGTTTGTTGATCCGCAGGAGAAGGATCGACTGATGGCGGCGCATCAGCTCAATGCCGTTCCCGCTTTGGGGTATTTCTCGGTAGCGGATATCGACCGGATTCGATCGATTATGGTCCAGTTGGACGAGTCGGGACGCGAGGGCGCCGTGTTTAAAGAGGACGGTGGGCGGAATCGTCGGGCGAAGTACGTCACTGCCCAGTCGAGTATTGCCGATATTCGATGCACCGCCGGCGGTATGTTGGAGCTTCCGGCGGAATACTTCACCGGGCGCATTCTGCGAATGGTCACTTTTCTGGAGGAACAAGGCCTGCAGGCTAGCAGCGATATTCCACAAGCGCTGGGATCTGCGTTTCTGGATGGCTTGAACGAAGCCGTTGCTCAGTATCGAGAGGTACACCAAGTTTTCCACCGCTTCCGCTGCCGTTTTCGCAGCCGGGCCGCGGCGGAACAGTTGATCGAACACTTCTATCACACCCAAGGTAAGCAGCAGCGTACTCAGGTGGAATCGCTCACCCAACAAGCGGATGGCTACTGGTTGCTTGTGTTTGATCGCGTCTATCCGGGAATGACGGGTCTGCTGGGCCACGTTCTGGGTGGCGGCGCGGTATATGACTGAGAGCGGCGGGTGTTTTTGCGCCTGTGAGTTCGCCCGCGCACGCGAAAAGCCGGCAACTTGCTCGGTTGTGGCTATACCCCCGAGAGATTCTCCATTATCGAACGCAGATTGGCCGGATCCACTAACTTGACGCCGAACTTATCGGCCCATATACGCATACCATAATCGGCGGAGACCAAGGTTGCGTCCAACTCCAACGCGAGCAATACGGCATCCAGATCTTCCGTCGAATCCAATAATCCCTGTCGAAGCGCTTCCCGGTAGCGCTGCCGGAGCCGGTGCACGAGTTGTCCCACGTTCTCCGGTGTGCCCTCGCCCGCCAGCTTGGTATGTTCTTCGGCGATTCGCAGGCCCTGATCGATTCGCATTCGGACTTCCTCGACGAACTCGTAGAGCATTTGGCTGGGGACCTGGAGCTGGTGTTTGCGGGGCGAGCGGACACTGACCCAGGTCTGGAAACTTGCGGCTACGTTACTCATCTCGCGCATTTTGCCCAGTTCCTGGTAGGTGCTACTCGGCATGTAGAATCGGCCTTGCGCGTTCTTGGCCAGTTCAATGAAATCGCTGAGTGCCTCGATCGCATCTTCGCCGAACTGTCTGAAAATTTCGGGGTTGGTGAATACACTGGTATCGACGACGTAGCAGTCCATGCTCAGGTGTTCCTTGGATAGCGATGAAGCGCCGTGCTGACCTTGGGTCGCACGTGGGCGGCGCAACTAGTGTATAGCATGTCGTTCCCCGCCGGGGCGGTTTTCTGAGCGGATAAAAAAAGCCTTCTCTGGTGGGAGAAGGCTGAAGGGCCGAACACCCCGCTTCACGCGGAGATGGGTTTGCCGAGCAAGAAACTAACCGGTCAAATTGCGATTCACCGGAATGGCCGAGCGGTGTCGCGCCGCTCGGGCGAAAAGGGGGGGGGCGTACGTCGCCAGGGCGGGCGACGTACGGACACGCGGTCGTGAACTGGCTATGGTCTGGGTAGTCAGGGAGAAGCCGAGCGGTTGACCAAGGGCTTGGATCGCACAGGGGATTGATCCAATCAGAATTGCCCGAGCCATGGCGGATTGGGTAAACCGAATGATCGGGCAAAGAAACAACATAGAAAAATCCACTTCAAAATCGTTGAGTCGGGTTTCGTTTGATCGGCCAAACAGGAGTCGTTTTGGCCGTCTTGTCCTAAACAGAGCAGGAATTGTGCCACTGAAGGATATTTAGTTCTATATTGTTGATTTCTTTTGATATGTTGGGGTTTCTCTCCGCTTTTGGTATCCCAAAAATGTGACGTTTATCGTCACATTGTGACGGCGTGGGTGACCAAAAATGGCGATTAGTGCCGCCCGGCGTCAGTAGTCACGTCTCGATCCGTGCGAAAGCCCGTTGATCGTTGAGTCAATGAATAGTTGGACGGTCGCGGACTATGCCGGCCCGGAAGATGTGGCGTGATTTTCCGGCATACCGATGAGATAGGTGATCCGATACGGAAAGCCGAATGGACCACGGGCTCTAATTTGACCGATGTCCCAATGGTAGTGGGGGCTGTCGATATCCCTGACCAGGTCAGCCAGTTCGCGGACGGAATAGGTCCGTAAGCAGGAGACAAAGCCATCCCAGGCGTACACCAGCGGACACAGTGGTATCAGGTAGGTGAACAGAAAACGCGAGAGGGTCATCCGCCCGGCAAACGGCGTGAACAGCAAGCTGCTGAAAAACACGGCAAACGGCACGAGTAGGATCGTCGTCAGACGCCGTTCTTGGGCTTCGAATGCGCCGATACCCACGCCTTTTTGCGCAGCGTCCTCAAGAATCTTTCGCGCCCCCTCCGGCCGAAAGTGATGCAGCCCCGTGAAAATGGTCCGAAACGCACCGAGGTCAGCCGGTGCGTCGAAAGCGCTCGTGGGTTCTATTCGCCCACGGACCTGTCCGCTAGTTTTCTGGGCAAGGCGGCTAAAAGCCAGTTCGTTGGGATAGAGGTCTGTCAGGAGCACTTGCGGTGTGGCGTCGAAGTCGTTTCGTAACTCATCCATCAGCGCCGGCAGTGGGCCGCCACCACCGGAACACAGATCCACAATCTGGTCGGCCCGAAGACGCTGCAAGCAGTCGTTGATCATTCCCGCGACGGGGTTGAACAAGCCGAAGGCGGTAAACAAGAAATGTAGGTTATCGGTAATGAAGTCGCGGAAGACCTTCGGTACCCACGGCAGGTCTTCCCATTCCCATAAATGAACCCGTGCCATTGTCTCTCCAAGGCATTGTTTTAACGCTCGCATCCTTGCGAAAGCGAACTGTAATTAATAGTCAGGGCAACCTATCAGGTCAAGCCGACGTCGGCAGCGCGAATCGAGGGCTAGACGTAACGTGAAGCGGTTCTTTGCGAGCGGTGCGCGAGGCTCTGCGGCGCGGGCCGGCGCAATCGATAATCCTCTAATCTTGCCGTTAGAGTGTTTGTCAGCTCGGTCGGTGGGTTGTACGGTTACAAGTTGGTGCCGATAACCCCGGACAAGCGTGTTGGTATTGCTCAACACACCGAGACCGAACTGATTCAGGAACACGAGCGCTATGAGCAGTCTGCGAAAGCAACTCCGAGAACACTACCAAGTGCCCCCCGACAAAAAACTGCGCCTCTCGGCACGGGATCCGGACAATCTCTACGGTGTCCCAGATGGCAAAGACCAGGGGCTGGAACTCCGAGATACCCTGACGGAACGACTGGGTGAGCTGCAGAATCTGTTGTATGCGCAACAAAAGCATCGCGTACTGGTGATCCTGCAAGGGATGGATACCAGCGGTAAGGACAGCACCATTCGCCGTGTTTTCCGGGTTGTCGATCCGCTGGGCGTGCGCGTTGCCAGCTTCAGAGCACCTAACAAAGACGAAATAACGCGAGACTATCTTTGGCGTGTTCACCGCCGGGTACCGAGCAATGGTGAGTTGGTGATTTTCAATCGCAGCCACTATGAGGACGTTCTGGTGGCACGGGTTCGCCGATTGGTCCCGAAGAGACAGTGGAGGAAGCGTTACGACCACATCAACGACTTCGAGCGGATGTTGACGGACGAAGGCACCACCATCCTCAAGTTTTTCTTACATATCAGTCACGAAGAACAGAAACGGCGATTGCAGCGACGCTTAGAGGATCCCACCAAACATTGGAAGTTCGATATCAGCGATATCAACGAGCGGTCTTTCTGGCCCGAATATGTTCGGGCTTATGAGGAAGCGATTTCCCGGACCAGCACCCCATGGGCACCGTGGTACGTTATTCCGGCAAACCACAAGTGGTATCGGGACGTGGCGGTGGCCGGCATACTGGTCGACACGCTCAACGCCTTGCGCATGCGTTTTCCGCCGCCGCCGCCCGGGCTGGATGAGATTGTTCTGGAATAACGCGCGCCGCGCTTGGCGGGAATCCAGACAGGCGACTAGGCTTGTCCGGCATCCCGGACGACCAGAAGCCTTAATTCGGTCATTTCTTCCATGGCGAATCGCAGTCCCTCGCGTCCGAACCCGCTGGCCTTAACCCCGCCGTAGGGCATATTCTCCACCCGCCAGGAGGGGATGTCACCGATGATGACGCCCCCCACTTCCAAACGGTCCCAGGCCCGCTGGGCTTTGTAAAGGTCACGGGTGAATACGCCAGCCTGAAGACCGAACGGGCTGGCATTGACTTCGTCCAACGCTTGTTCGAAATCGGCGAACTTCGAAAGGATGGCCACGGGCCCGAAGGCTTCCTCGGCCGCCAGCGGCAGATCCGGCGGCACCTCTTCCATCACCGTTGCCGGGAACATCACGCCCTGACGATAGCCGCCGCACAACAGGCGCGCGCCGTGCTCCAGCGCCGCGCCGATCCAAGATTCCAACCGAATCGCTTCGTCTTCGGAAATCAGGGGTCCGATAAAGGTCTCCTCCGCCTTCGGATCACCCATGGTTAGAGCCTGGGCGGCCTCGACGAAGCGGGCTCGAAACTCGTCGTAAAGGTTTTCGTGGATCAGAACTCTTTGCACGCTGATGCAACTTTGACCGGACTGATAAAAGGCGCCGGTGGTGATGCGATCGACCGCATCGTCGAGATCGGCATCTTCATCTACCACACAAGCGGCGTTGCCACCCAACTCCAGCGATACTTTCTTTCGCCCCGCTTTATTTTTGAGTTCCCATCCCACGTCTGAGGAACCGGTAAAACTCAAGAGCTTTAAACGCTCATCGGTGGTGAGTTGTTCGGCCGCGGCTCGGGAACTGGGCAAAATCGAGAAGCTGCCGTCCGGCAGATCTGTTTCCGCCAAAATTTCTGCCATGAGCAGGGCGCTGACCGGGGTCCGACTGGCCGGTTTTAGAACGAAAGGGCAACCGGTGGCGATGGCCGGCGCCACCTTGTGGGCCGCTAGGTTGAGAGGAAAATTGAAGGGGGAAATAAACGAGCAAGGCCCGATCGGTACCCGCTTGTACACGCCGTGATAGCCACGGGCGCGGGGTGATATCTCCAGGTTAAGGAGTTCACCGGCCGGACGTACCAACTCCTGTGCGGCCAACTCGAAGGTGTCGATCAATCGGTCCACCTCGACCCGACTGTCTTTGATCGGTTTGCCCGCCTCGATACAAACTGCCATGGCCAGGATTTCGCGCTTTTGTTCGAACCGGCCGGCACAGTGGCGCAGGATGGCCTGGCGCTCGTAGATCGGCATCTCACGCATTGATTTGCTGGCACGGACGGTGGCGGCGATGGCGCGGTCGATAGCGGCCTCATCGGCCAGGGCGACTCGGGTGGCCACCTCGCCCGTGTATTTGTCGGTTACCACCAAATCGGCATTGGCGTATTCGGCGCGGTTGCTCAAATAGTAGGGGTAGCAATCCTGGAGCACGGGTTTTCCTCCGTGTAAGGGATGAGCGCGCGCTGGCGCAGGCGATACCGCTTAGCCGGTCATTTTGGGGACAAGGTTTAGGCAAACAGTTGTGTTATCGGTCTGGCCGCCGTTCGTTCGCTCAATTGTCCCAACTTGAAGTGATGACTCGCAACATTCCATGAGTGGCCCGATCGCTGGACAGCTTGTCTGCGGGCGATCTCCGGTTTCGGTCACAGAAGTGATGGTCACGCTGTCCAAACAATTGTTGAAGCCATTCGCTTCACGCAACAATCATTTGGAGAAACGAAATGCTTGCACACACCGAATCCGTTACCTTAGAAGCCCCGGCCGCAATCGTCTATGCGTACTTGGCCGATCCCGGAAACCTCCCGAAATGGGCCAACGTTTTCTGTCAGAGTATCGAACATGATGGGAACGGCTGGCGAGCTCAAACCGTCGCGGGGCAAATCGGTATTCGCTATGAATGCCACGAAGTCTGCAGGACGATCGACATCGTCTCGCTCATTGAACCTGGCGTTGAGGACACCGCCTACACGCGAGTTATGCCAAATGGTGCCGGATGCGAGTTCACCTTCACGTTCTATCGTGATCCCGATATGAGCGATGAGCTGTTCGATTCCCAGCGTTGGGGTCTTAGGGAAGAGTTGCGAACACTTCGCGCGATCATCCGACAGCTTTCCGAAGGCTAGAAAGCACAGGGGTAACAAGATGACGAAACCTCTGCTGGAGGAGAACGTTCTGCTTGCGCAACAGGGCGATGCGGTCGCACTCGAAGCGGTTGTTCGTGCGGTACAAAAAGACATCTACAATTTGGCTTTGCGCATGCTGTGGTGTCCCGATGATGCGGCTGATGCCACTCAGGAGATACTTCTGAAACTCATCACCCGCTTGGCAAGCTTCGAGGGGAGGAGTGCATTTCGAACTTGGGCATATCGAGTGGCGCTCAACCACTTGCTCAATCAGCGTAAGAGCCGGGTGGAAGCCGAACAACCCTCGTTTGAACAGTTTGCCGACGACCTTGCCCAAGGTCTGTCGGAGCCGACTTCGCGGGAATCTGATCCTGAGTATGCATTGCTGGTTCAGGAGGTTAGAGTTGGCTGTACCCATGCGATGCTGATATGCCTGGATCGTGAGCACCGCGCGGCGTTCGTATTGGGCGAAATCCTGGAGCTCTCCAACTCGGAAGGCGCCCAGGTATTGGGCATATCGGATGTCGCCTATCGCAAGCGTCTTTCGCGTGCGAAGCGCCGGCTTGTCGACTTCATGGCGGGACACTGCGGGTTGGTTAACACCGAAGCTGCGTGCCGTTGTCACCGGCGTATCGACTGTGCCGTGGAGCAGGGTGTTGTTAGACACGAAAAACTGCTGTTTGCCGGTGATTCGAAAGATGCTGAGGCGGCCAACGCCAGCGTTGCAGAGCTTTCGGCTCTGCAACGCGCGGTGGCGGTTTATCGATCTAATCCGCAGTTCGATGCACCAAAAGAACCACTGGAAACACTCAAACCGCTGTTTAACGGACAGGCGCTGAAGTGCTTGCAATGACAAGACTTCAGGCCGCCGGTTCCGGAATCGCTACGTGTTGATGCGTGACCCGAGTGGTGTTTGTTTCTATTAGCCGCGGCGGTGTTCGGATGAACGTAATCGATCAAGAGGACAGTACAAGATGCGAAAGGCGGATCGTCTTTTCCAGGTCGTGAACATCATTCGGGCTCATCAACCCGTTACGGCTACCGCGCTCGCGGAACGGCTCGGTGTTTCGATTCGAACGATTTATCGCTATATCGACGATCTTTCAGTGAGCGGGATACCGATCTATGGGGAGCCAGGGGTTGGATATTCAATGCAAGAAGACTTTGAGCTGCCGCCTCTAACGTTGACTGCGGATGAGCGCGATGCACTGAGCGTCGCCGTCAGCATGCTCTCGCGATCGACCGGCGACGCATTCCACTCCGCCGCAAGATCGCTGCTTTCGAAAATCGACGCCGTGATACCCCGTAAGATCCCGTCGTTGGACGACCAAGCAATTCGCTCTCTGGCGGAGCCGTTGTCCAGTGGGCAAATGTCCCGTTGGGATCAATTGCGTGAGGCCATTCGAGCGGAACACGCTGTTCGTATTGACTATGTCAGCCTTCGCGGCGTGTCATCACAACGCGACATATTCCCGTTGGGTTTATTCTACTGGGGTGGGAAATGGACGCTGGGCGCATGGTGTTTCTTACGCGGAGCTTATAGAGACTTTCGTGTCGATCTCATTAACGCCATCGAATCGGTTTCAACCCCGCTTCCGCCGAAGCACGCGATCAATCTCGTGGCCTACATGGCGCATCAAGCTGGCGATAGGGTGGCGTGAACTTCTTACTGACAAGTCGTTGTCAGTAGACCGGGTGGAAACTGGCGCTCCTCAGTCATTACATAGGAGCGCTGATATGGAAAACACCCACGTATTAGAAGTTGCCATTTTCAAGGTTAAGCCGGAATACGCCCCGGATATGCCGCGTCTTCGGGAAGACTTACGCGAGGCCCTGAAAGGCTTTCCCGGAGTGATCGAGTTTTGTGGATACAGTCCCATCGATTCGGATTCGTATGCTGATATCGTCAAGTGGGATGCCCATGAAAACGCACTGGCTGCAGCCGAGGCGTTTGAAAACGGCGATCCCAGATTTCTTCCCTACATGACGGCCATCGAAGAAATCACGTTCATGGGCCATTTTGTGCCGCAGAGAAGCTGACGATCATGCGGTCGGAAGATCTCTTTTTGGAGCCCGACTGACCAAGGCGTCAGTCGCTATCCGGGACGGGCCGGGCGGTGCGTTGCTTCACTAGCCTGTGCCCAAATCCCGTGCCGCTGGAGTGGGAGCCTCGGACCGGACCGCGCTATCTTCGGT
The DNA here is from genome assembly GCA_034189865.1 of Pseudomonadota bacterium. Lineage (NCBI taxonomy): Bacteria > Pseudomonadati > Pseudomonadota > Pseudomonadota bacterium. Next base: position 37,876 of record JAXHTV010000018.1, read on the forward strand.
AGCGTTTGTCTCGCGAGCTCGCCACAGCCCGGCTAACAAACTACCGATGAGACAGTGAAACACGCTTGAGATCGCGCTGGGTATCGCGGCCGCCGGGTCAGTGAGATTGTTCTTTGCCAGTACGGCACCCAAGCCGGAGTTTTGCATGCCGACTTCCACCGAGATCGTTCGCGTCGCCTGGGTGTTTTTGGTCAACGCCGCCGCCAACACGTAAGCAACGCCAAACCCTAGCACGTGCAGGCTCAGCACGGCTGCCACCAAGCTCGCGCCCGAGGTCAATATCATCTCCCGCCCGGAGCCGATGATGCTGGCAACGATCAAAACGATAGCGACCACCGCGATGGCCGGGGCGATGGGCTGAACACGGTCGGTTACGCGCGATGCATATCGGTTGAGAATCACCCCGAGGGTGACCGGCAGCAACACCACCTGCACGGTGTTTACAAACAAGCCCCAGGCGCTGATGTCGACGCGAGCCCCCACCAATATCGAAGTTAATGTCGGCGTTAGAACCACGGCCGCAAGGGTGGAGAGCGCCGTCATCGTGACCGATAGCGCCACATTGGCTCGGGCGAGAAAACAAATTACGTTAGAGGCTGTGCCCCCAGGGCAGCACGCGACCAAAATCAACCCCGCCGCCAGGAAAGACGGTAGATCGAACACGTAGCCCAATCCCCAGCCAAACGTCGGCATCAGGCCGAATTGCAAGAGGATGCCTAAAAGCACCCACCCGGGAAAGCGCGCGATGTTTTTGAAATCCTCGAGCCGGAGAGTAAGGCCCATGCCCAGCATAATGACTCCAAGCCCAGCGGTGATATAAAACCCACTGAACCAGGTGAACAGTTCGGGTTTGATGAGCGCTAAGCCGCTGGCCGTTAAAACCCACAGCGGAAACGCATTGGTGAATAGGCTCATCCAACGCATAAAACTCTCTCTCGATGCGATGTCCGGGGGGCATCTTAGCAAGACGAACCCCAGTCAACAGTCTTCATCTTGTCATTTTCGATGCCCGAAAACGGAGCCGGAGTCGTTGCACTTGCTCGTCGCGGTGAATTCGGAGTCGGTTCCCCATGCGCGCGGTAGCGGCTTTTGAGATTCTCGATTCCCCAACCGGACGATGGCTCTGACCGGTGATACCCGCGTGTCAATGTCGAGTAAAAGTTGACGAAATTCGACGCGTCCCGGGGAATGATGGATTCAAACCAGAGGTTCTCCACTCTTCAGCCGATATAAAAAGCTGGCTAGAAAAAATTGAGTCTGTCTCGAGGCCGGACGCATGAAACTCAAGACCAAATTGATCACTGTTTCGATTGTCTTAGCAATTGCTCCTTTGATCACCGCTGTGATTCTTCTTTGGTCGGTGACCACCAGCACGGCGAGCGACGCCTTGGAGGAGGCGGCTAAGAAACAACTATTTTCCATTCGCGACGCCAAAAAATCGGAGATTGAAGATTACTTCGCCACTATCCGCAACCAAGTGCTGACTTTTTCCAACGACCGAATGATCATTCAGGCCATGCGGGAATTCAAAGTGGCCTTTCAAAACATCACCAGCGACAGCGTAGCCGACCAACCGATCGACGAAATGCGTGCCAGGGTGGCGGCATACTATCAGGACGGCTTCGGCCGCGAGTATCAAAGACAGAATGCCGGTAAGCCCATCGATGCCGCCGCCCTTATTCGGCGATTGGATACCGAATCGGTGTTTCTACAGCACCACTATGTCGCCGCCAATGCCCATCCGCTCGGCAGCAAACATGAACTGAACGATGCCGGCGATCGCTCGGAATATAGCTGGCTGCACGCCCAATACCATCCCCACATTCGCGACTACATGGAAAGGTTCGGATACTACGATATCTTCCTCGCCGACCCGGATACGGGCGACATTGTGTATTCGGTCTACAAAGAGCTGGATTACAGTACGTCGCTGATCGATGGGCCCTATGCCGCAAGCGGCATCGGCGAAGCATTTCGTGCCGCCAATCGGATGGATCGGGCCGACGGCGTGGCGCTCATCGATTTCAAGGCCTATACGCCCTCGTATGAAGCAGCGGCGTCGTTCATCGCCTCCCCCATTTTCGATGGCAGCGAAAAAGTTGGAATTCTCATCTTCCAAATGCCCATCGGTAAGATCAACCAAATCATGACCCACCAGAACAAATGGAGTGAGGTCGGGTTGGGGGCCTCGGGTGAGACCTATCTGGTTGGGTCGGATTTTAAAGCCCGCAGTGTCAGCCGCTTTTTGGTGGAAGATCAGGCAGGGTACATCGCGCTCATGCGACAAGTGGGTGTCCCGTCAGAAATCCTCGCGGAAATGAGCGCCAAGGGCAGCGATATCGGTTTGCAGTCGATCAGGACACGCGGTACCGAGGCTGCCATCGCGGGCGAAAAAGGCTTTGCGATTTTCCCGAATTATCGCAATGTCAAGGTGTTATCGGCGTATACACCCCTTGATATTTCCGGGTTCAATTGGGCGTTGATGAGCGAGATCGACGAAGAAGAAGCGTTTGCCGCCAAACGCGTTCTCTCTCGCAAGATTTTAACGACTGCCGTGGTGCTGACCGGGATCATCGCTGCGGTCTCGATAGCGATTGGGTTGTTTTTCGCGTTGTCTATCACTCGGCCGATTATCCGTTTGAGCCGCGCGATGGGACGGATTGAAGCGGATAACGACCTGACTGTACGCACTGATGTGGCCTCGAAAGACGAGATTGGCGTCATGGCTGACGCGCTTAACGCCATGTTGGACAAATTCGAGTCACTCATTCGGCGAGTGACCAGTTCAACCACGCAATTGGCAACGGCTGCCGAGGAAGTATCGTTTGTTGCCAAAGACAGCGCCCGCAATGTGGAATCGCAGCGCAGCGAAACCGATTTGGTGGCGACCGCCATCAATGAGATGACCGCTACCGTGCGGGAAGTGGCCAGAAACACCAGCAGCGCCGCCGATGCAGCTCAAAACGCCGATCATGATGCGGACAATGGGAAGGATGTCGTCGGGAATGCCTCGGAGGCGATCGCCCAACTCGCGAGTCAGATCGAGAATGCGGCAAGCGTCATCAAATCGGTAGAACAAGACAGCGAAAGCATCGGCGCCATTCTGGACGTGATCAAGGGCATTGCCGAGCAGACCAATCTCCTGGCTTTAAACGCCGCAATCGAAGCCGCGCGTGCAGGCGAGCAGGGGCGAGGCTTTGCCGTGGTCGCCGACGAAGTGCGCACCCTGGCATCGCGGACCCAACAATCAACTCGAGAGATCGAGGAGATGATAATCAAGCTGCAGTCCGGGGCCCAAGGGGCGGTTAATGTGATGGAGCAGAGCTGTGTACAGGCCCAAGTCAGTGCGGAACAGGCCGGTACGGCCGCACAGGTTCTAAATGCGATTGCCGGTGCGGTGGCCACGATCAAAGAGATGAACACGCATATCGCCAGTGCGGCCGAACAACAGTCGGCGGTGTCGGAAGAGATCAACCGCAATGTCGCTACGATCAATCAGATTTCGGAGCAAACGGCGGCTGGCGCCGAGCAGACCACTGAGGCGGCCAACGAGTTGGCCCGCTTAGGCTCGGAACTGCAGCAGTTGGTCGGCCAGTTCAAAATCCAAAACCGATCAGCCAGCTAGTCCGTCGTCATTACTTTGCGCTGAACGGCGATCCCGCTTGCATATCGGATATCGCGCCATCAATACCGAGAAAACTCAAAGCCGGTTATTTGGGCGATTCCAGGAGCTTTCTGATCTCGACATCGTCAAATGGGCGTTGAAAATACGGCAGGCCTTCCAGTGTGCTGCGAATATCGGCAGGTAGTTCGCGATACTTTTTCTTAAATGCCCAGTTGTTTTTATTGAAGATCAGTTCTTTAGATGCCTCAATCGATTCGCGGGTCAACGCCGAGATTTCAGCATCCTCGAGAATCAGAATGGTATAGGCCAAATCTCCCAGAGCGGGCTGTTCACATTGTTCTCTAAGGTCGATACTCCGCGCCATGAGGAAGATTTCGACTTGGGGGTATGGGTACCTGCGCAAGGCGATCTGTGTTTCTTCATCTGGTAGCTCTCGCTCGTTCGCAATCCGGTTGCACTTTTCGAAAGCATCCATGTAGTGCCCAATCTTCATCCCCACATATTGCTGATCGTTGGCTATTGGCTCGGCCAAACAATCGGCGGATAGAAGGACGCAGAAAACCAGTGCTAGAAAACTTCTCGGCATTTGTCGCTTAGTCCCCGCATCCATAGTCAATCGCTTTCCAGAACTGCCTTTGCTGATCGGTTAGGCCAGGCCTCAGCTGTTGAAATTTGGCGATTTGTCTGATTCTGTATCGGACGAGTTCGGGAACCGCTGTTATTGCCGTGGCAAAAAGAACCCAGTCTGTCGAATAGATGTTGTAAACCGCTTCCGGGGCATGACTGCCAAGGAAAATAGTGGCAAGGACTCCGGATGATAGAGCGATCTGCAATGTGTTGCCCGCTTGTTGCAACCGTCGAATCTCTTCGAGCGCTAGTTCGTCCTCTCGGTCAAGCTACAGGTTCGAGATGTTGGGGCATACCATCCATTGAAGACCTATCGTTCAGAATTAAGTGGTCAGTTTTACACGGTCATTCTGGAAATGGCACAGGCGTGCATGAAACCGATGACAATCGGGGCTCTATCATTCAGGAGCGCTCGCTTTCAAACAACGCCCCTGGCTCCAAATCAGGTTGTATCTCAGCTCCGAAATCAACGGTTTCGGTTGTTTTCTTGGACTTTGGTGGCGGTGCTTGCCAGGGTACCAAGTTTTGCCCGATGGTTTCATAGAATTTGGTTACGCATGCGACGAGTTCAGGAACGAAATTACGTCGCTGGGTGAATTTTCCACCCAGATCAGACACCGTTTTGATCTCAAATCCCCGCGGCAACAAACCCTTTCGGTTGGCTAGTAACACGTCTACGTCATTCCTGATCGTGCTTAGGTCGGCGCACGAATCCGCGGTTCGACCTGGCCACTTTGCAACAATCAGTACCGTACCGTTTTCCGTTTTCGCTAACTGGCGTAAAAGCCACGTGACAGTGGCTGAAGCGCGCTTTTTGTCCCTTGGCGCATCTAATGACATTGATACCGTGACTGAGCGGCGCGTCAGGTCGGCTTCGACGGAGATGGGTGAGGCTGCGTCAGGTACATCAAGACGACTTAGGAGCTCACCAGTGCTGATGAACGAGTGTTGCATGGCTTCTAGGCGAGCTCTCGGGTCCTTGCGTTCCTTTGCGCTTAAGACGGTGGTGACGTTGGTTTCGAGCGCTCTGCTCATGAGCAACGCGGTGCACCGCATTAACTCATCCCAATCGCTGACAACGGCCGCTCCGATGGACGACCTCTTGTCCAGCTTGGACTTTGCGAAATAGAGCTTACACGCCTCTACCCATTCTTTACGCATCTGCTCGAATTCGGTGACCCCTGAGGAATCGTGTTCCAAATACCGAACATATTCTTCAAGCATATAGGCTTGATCGGGATCGGAAACGACGCTTTTCGACAGTTGGATTTTCGCTTCAGTTTCGAGGTGAGACCACGACCAGTGATAGAGAGAAACCTTTTTCAGCTTTTGTTTGTTAATTTCGCAAGGCGATTGAGAGGGGGTCGCGACAAATTGATTGGATATCGTCACCACCGCGTCGATGCCATGAGCTTTCGCGATGTCCAGATAACGCTCGATCTGATCTGAATGGAGATCGACTTTCTTCGTTTTCACTTCGACGAGTGCTCGCCAGACTCGCCGACCGTTATCGACGATGATGAGAGCATCTGGACGATCGTTCGAGTTACTCTTTTCGCCCTTGAAAATCGGCTCTAACCAAGCTTGGATTTTGGCGCGCTTTCCGGTGGGTGCTCCTAGAGGTGAAAGTAGTACCTCGGCGAACTCCTGTACGGCTGATAACATCGCGCAAGTTACGCAAGTGTTTCGTAGTTCCGGTTTTGTGACTACAGGAATGAGCCGCGCCAATTCACCAGAGATCAAGTAATCTGGTCGTTTCATTATTTCGCCCGTCATTTCTAACAACCCGAAAGATAGTCGGTCACTACAAAAATGGCTACAGTCAAACTTATCGACTGATGGTTCTAATCCTGTTAGATCGCGGTATTTCGTTTGCGTATTTCCAAACGTATTAGGTATCCCGGAGTGCCGTGCTATCGTCTTCAAAAACTGCACTGACAACGACTTTTTCTGTTCGGCTAAACGTCTCTATCGGGAACTTAGCGCGGACGGCTTTCGATTCGAGTCGTTGAAAAACAACGCACTCCGCTGGGCAACCAGCGGAGTGCGAGACGGGATTGCCAGATCTGATCGAGCTTTTTAGTCTTGTCTCCGGTCAATGGATGGCGGGCTGGGCCAGACCTATGGCGAATAACAGCGCTGCAGTGATGGCGGCCAGTGTGCGAACGTGGTTCCACAAGGTCCATCGGGTCACGTAGTGGCGCCAGAACGGATGACTTTCGGCGTGGGTAGGTGACGCGGCGGCCAGCCGATTGTTCAGAGGTACATTGGCCCACAGCGTGACCAAAAATGTGCCCAGGATGTAGGCAAACGCTCCCGCGACGAACCACGCTGTCGACGCCCCGTTTCCGAATACCAGTGTGGTGACGACCAAGCCGAATGACAAAGCGGCGGTTCCCATAAACGTGCCGAGAAACGAGCGGTTGATGACCACCACGTTGATCGACTGCATCGCGGCGATGCCCTGTGGCGCCGGTACCCGGGCGAGAGCTTTCATCACGAAGCTTGAGAATGCGAAGAACACCCCGCCGATCAAAGCAGAGCCCATCAGCGCCGCGGTGGCGATCATCGTGGTGGCGAGATCCATCACGCCACCACCGATTGTTTTCTTGGCGCAGCGTGCCAAACGCCGGTGGCCAGAGTCCGGCGCACGTAAGCAGTGAAATCAGTCGGCGCCCGGCCCAGCGCCCGCTGCACGCCGTCGCTCAGGTAGGCATTGCGGCCATCGAGCACGGTGGAAAAGAGGTAGTCCAACAACCATGCGATGTTGTCCGGTGCACCGGAGGCCTCGATGGCGGCGGAAAAAGCTTCGTGCGGGATGTGGACGTATTGGATTTCGCGATCGGTGGCCAGGGCGATCTCCGCCACGGCCTGCTTGAAGGTCAGCAGCCGTGGTCCGGTGACCTCGTAGATCTCGCCCGCGTGGCCACTTTCCGTCAATGCCGCCACGGCCACATCGGCGATGTCATCCGCGTCGATGAATGGTTCCGGGATGTCACCTGCCGGTAGCGTGACTTCGCCCGTCAGTACCATGTCGAGAAATTCGCCCTCGGAAAAGTTCTGATCGAACCAGCTGGCGCGGACCACCGTCCATTCTACGCCCGAGTTCTGAACAATCCGCTCACAACGTTGGGCTTCTTCCTCGCCGCGGCCGGATAAGAGCACCAAGCGCTTGACGCCTCGTTCCACGGCCTTTTTGACGAACACACTGATTGAATCGGTGGCGCCGGGTATGGCGAGGTCGGGTGCATAACTCACATAAGCGGCAGTGACACCCTCCAATACGGCATCCCAACCGTGTGGATTGTCCCAATCAAAGGCAGGTCGGGCGGACCGGGATGCCACACGCGTTGGGATTCCGCGGCTTTTCAACCGGTCCACAATGCGTCGTCCCGTCTTACCGGTTGCGCCGAGAACAAGGGTGAGTCCATTGGAAACGTGGGTGTGGTCGTGATTTTTCATGGTGATCTCCTGCTAGTGGCTTGACACTGTGTCAATTGACACAGTGTCAAGCTTGCGGTAACGTTGACACCATGTCAAGCGAGGCCGTCGAAACACGCAAACGCATTCTGGATGCGACTATCCGGATTCTTGAGGCGCGCGGGGGGCGTGGTGTGCGCATGGGCGATATCGCCAAGGCGGCGGACATCTCACGCCAAGCGGTTTACCTGCACTTTGCTTCGCGCGCGGAATTATTGGTGGCGGCGACCCGATATTTGGATAAGGCGTTGGAATTGGATCGGCGGCTGGCGCCCTCACGCGCCGCCCGGTCGGGGAACGAACGCTTGGCGCGCTATATCGATTTTTGGGGGCATTACATTCCGGAAATCTATGGCGTCGCTAAAGCGCTCATGCTGGCGCAGGACACCGATGACGCCGCGGCAACCGCCTGGAACGAACGGATGCAGGCGATGAGGGCGGGCTGTCAAGCCGCCATCGAGGCATTGGACGGGGATGGTCAGTTGGCCGGGGAGTGGACGGTTCAAAGCGCCACGGATGCCCTGTGGACCTTGCTGTTGGTACCCAATTGGGAAAACCTCACCCGGCAATGCGGTTGGTCGACCCGGCAGTACGTGGATCGGATGACCATCCTGGCCCGGCGAAACTTTATCGATCAGGGCAAGTGAGATCCTGCTGGCCGGAGTTTAAGGATTCAGCAGTTGTGTCTTGAGCGCCGCCTTTCGGGCCTGGCCAATGTCGTTCCAGTGCTTGTCTTGAAGCGCGCCTTCGAATGCATAGAGGTAATAACACACGGCCAACGTCTCGTCCGGGTGCTTTTCTTTGATCATTCGATGGGTTGCGGCGGGACCGTGAAAGCGCAGGTCCGCTTCCGAGAAGATACCGACCTCGTTCAAGCGGCTGGCGATCTTGCTCCCGATGTTCTTAAGATCCGTCAGTTTTCTATTCGGTGTCATAGTCGCTTTGGTACGCTTCGGTCGGCTCGATGGCCTGTACGATGTCCAAATGGACGCCGTTGGGGTCTTCAATGCAAAAATGCCGTTGCCCCCAGTCTTCTGAGCGCAATTCAAGCACGATGTCGAGCGAGTTCGATGTGGCTTCCCGGTAGGCGCTGTCCGCGTCATCGACCTCCAGGCTAAAAATCACCCCTTTGCCGTTGTATGCCTGCTGAAAGAAAGGCGGCTGAGTGGGTTGTTCGGGTAGCAGAAAGCCGAGTTGAACGCCGCCGTCAGATACCAAGTGCAGGTACCATTCGCCCGAGAAAGCCACATTGAAACCAAAATACTGGGTGTAAAAAGATTCGGCTGCTTTAAGATCTTTTACCGTAAAGACGGGGAACGAACTTTTCGCTTCGATCATCTCGGTCAGCTCCATGTGTTGAAAAAGCGACGCACCGCAGAGCGGTCTTGGTGATACAAAACGTTATATCACATACCCATTTTCATGATGTTTCGAATCCGCGCTTTAACCGATGCCGCTTCGTCCCTTAACGCCATCTCGAATAATTGCCCGGTCTCCTGACGGTATTCCGGGTACTGGCGGCTCAATTCATAGAAGCCGTTGTAAGCCCAAGCCCGTACGAGCTTGTTAGGATCCGTCAGACGGGCTCGGAGAAACGCCTCGACTTGATTTTTCTCCGGTTCATTGACGGGCACGTACCGCAGGCATTGTAGTACGTGTAGTTTTGCCTCCCAATGTTCCAGCACAGGCAGCGAGGCG
>JAXHTV010000019.1 GCA_034189865.1 Pseudomonadota bacterium
ACATGGTGGTCTTTGACGAGAACCTGGAAGCGTCCGTCTTGGGGAAGCCGCTTTTCGGAAATATCTAAACCCGACATAAGCTTCAAACGCGTGATCAACGCGCTAGCCACACGCTTTTCTTCGATGACTTGCTCTTGGAGCACGCCGTCGATGCGCTGGCGGATTCGCAGAACTTGCTCATCGGGCTCGATGTGAATGTCCGATGCGCGTATTTGCACAGCGTCCTCAAATACCGAATGCAATAGTTTCACCACCGGCAGATCAGCAACGCTTTCTTCTTTGAGCAGTTGCGCCAGGTCATGCTCGCTTTCTCTGAGCTCTTCCCCCAGCTCTTCCGCCAAGGTGACGATCTCGTCGGTCCGGCGGTAGACCGTATCCAAGGTTTGGAGCAAGTCCGTCTCACGGACCATCGCGATCTGTATGGTTTGTTTGAGGATCCGACACAGCTCGTCATAACCGAATATGTCGGTGGGATCGGCCATGCCGACAACGACTCCGGCCTGATCTTCTTTCAGTACGATAGCGCGATACCGGCGAGCATAGGTCTCCGGCAGCAAGCGAACGACGTCGGGGGCAAACTGATAGCGCTTGAGATCAACCAGCGGCACATTCAGTTGCTGTGAGAGGAATTCCAGAAGCTGGTTCTCACTGACCATCCCCTGCTCGACCAGCACGCGACCGAGTTTGCGCCCACTGGCTTTCTGCTCGGCCAGAGCCGCCTGCAGTTGACCTTCGGAGATGATTTTGTTCTTGACCAGCAGATCGCCGATCCGGATCTTGCTTCTGGGCTTCATGTTTGGATTTCTCGGAACCTCTTCGTCCGACTACCTACCACCTGGGTGCCTGCCACTCCGAGGGGCGTCAACCCCCAAACGGAACCCGCCCGGCAACCGAAAGCACATCCTGAATTCGGACTTACCACGCACCGGCAGCGGGCCAGGGAACCTCTGGGCTGAGCCGCTGCATACGCTGCTGAGTGCGAGATCGGTCGTCTTCCCAAACCAGATCACTGTCGGCCACCAGCGGGCGGATGAGAATCACCAGCTCGCTTTTGCGGGCAACCTGGCGCGTCTGGCTGAACAAATGACCCACCACCGGGATGTCCCGAATAAGGGGCGGTCCGAACTGTTCGTCTTTGGTGTTCTCTTGCATCAAGCCTCCGATGACCACCACCTGTCCGTGACGGGCCCGAATGACACTGTCGCTCTCCCGCACACTGCTCAGTGCCAGCGGCAACTCCTGCAACTCGCCGCCGAAAGTTAGGCGCTTGACTTGGTCCACCACCTCACTAACGGTGGGGTGCACATGCAAAATGACATCACCCGTCTCATTGATTTGGGGTGTCACATCCAAGGCGATACCCGAAAAGAATGGCGTCAGTTCGATATCCTGCTGGACCGTGGTGGCCGTTCCGGTGGTGGTATCGCTGCTCACACCGGTGACGAAGAACTCATCGGTGCCGACTTTGATGATCGCTTTTTGGTTGTTCAACGTGGAAACACGCGGACTGGACAACACCTGAACGTCCCCTTGGGTTTCCAGCAGCTCAATGACGGCGGCGAAATCGGTGGCGTTGATCGCCAAGGCGATCGCACCGCCGATTGCGGTACTTTCAAACCCCGTGATGGGATTGCCGGGCGTCAGATTCAACACGGATCCCGCAATATCCGAGGCGCCTTGATCGATGGCGCCCTGGCCACCGATCGCACCGCCGAAATACTGGCGACCGCCGGATTCCGCCAAGGCGGTCCAATTCACACCGGCCTGGAAACCCTCGTTGAGTATCAGCTCGAGGATTTTTACCTCCAGCACCACTTGACGCTCCAACTTGTTCTGCATGCTGGACAAAAATCGTTCGACCTGACGCAGCTCGGTGGGTGCTGCTTTCACGACCACCAAACCGGCATCGGGATTGAGCACCACACGACGACCTTCTTCCTCACCGACGATCATGGTCAGCGAGGTCGCCAAATCCCGCCAAAAGTCTGAGGCCGTTTCGGTATCGATACGGCTGCCCGCCATGGTTTGCACATTTGGATCGTTGGCGTTGTTGCTGGATCGCGCGGCGTTCTGGCCGTTGCCTTGTGTATTGTCAGTGACTTGTCCTGAACTGACGCGGGTGCGGGATCGCCCCTTGCGAATGAAGTTCAGATAATCAACCTGGTATACGCGGGTTTGCATACCGCTAGGCAACACCATGAAGTCGTCCGACCGACGGTGGTAGTCATAGCCGTAGACGTCCCGGACGATGTCGAGCACTTGCTCTACGGTGACGTTTTTCAGATCCAGCGATATGCTCCCCTTTACATCGGGGTGGACGATCATGTTGTAGGACGTACCGCGCACCAGGCTCATGAAAAAGCTCTGCGCCGGCGCCTGATTGACGTTGACATCGAACCGGGAAACGAGCCTTGTCGGCACCTCAACAGACGACTGTTGGAGTGGGGGCGGACGCAGCGGATAAGCGGACTCGGCGGCCTCGACAGACGCCACGGCCTGGCTCACGGGCGGCGGTTGCTGCGCGACGTCTTGCGATGGCTCCGGGCCCCGCGTACTCGCACAACCGACCAGTACCAGGACGGCAGCAGCGGCAAATGTGAATCTCGTCAAACAGTTCATAGTTGTCGTTTCTTCTTTTCCTGGATTGGGCGAGCACACCGACGAAACTTAAGGCGCCTGGGCGATCGGCGGACGAGTCCGAATGCCATCGCTCCCGTCTCGATTGAGCGTGAGCATCATGTCCCGCCCACCTTTCCTGATACGCACGAGGTTTGGTTCAATAGCCACCACCTGGGCGCCACTGACATGCTCGCCCTCAAGCGCCGATTGACCGTTAATAATCGCCACCCGGCGTTCGGCGCTGATTAAAATCGATTGCAGCACCCACGCAGGCGTAGGGGCAGTACGACCGGCGGTAGGCGGTTGAAACGGATCCTGAAGGTCCGTGGCGTAACCCGCGCCCGACCAACACCCCAAAACGAGAAGCATCGCGATGCAAAGACGGATTGCAACGGCAACCATTCTGCCGCGGGGCCGATAAACGGCTCTCACGCGGCGCACGGATAAGTCGCTGTCAAACACCGATCCAGCCCTCCTCAAGACCTAAGGTCTGCACCACGATTCGCACCGTCGCCTTGGGATAAGCGGTCACATCCAGGGAAATCTGCGACCATAGAAAACGCCAAGGCAATGCCTCCAGCGCACGCAGATATGCCAACGTGGCTAGATACCCGCCCTCTAGCTCTATCGCGACCCCATGCCGAAAAACCTGAGGCGTTTGTTGCCCTTCATCACCGGACTCGGCGGGCGGATCATTCTCGTCCGGCAACAACGGAACCGCTTTGAGACTTTCCAGGCGAATCAAGCGCAAACTTTGATGTTGTTCCAGCACGGCCTCCAAGGCCCGAGCCGCCTCGATGGGGGAAATCAGCCGTTCGGTGAACTGCGCCAACAGACGATCGAGTTCTTCTTTTTCGCCTTGCGCCGCCTGCAAGGAGCTGCGGGTGTCGGAGTCGGGATCACCGTGGCTGGCGACGAGGATGCGTTGAGCGCTCTGTTCAGCCTGTTCAATTTCTTCATAGAGCGCTTCGATTCGCGCCTGTTGATCGTTGACCGAAGCGCTTAAAGGTTGCATCAACAGCGCATCCCAACCGATCCAAAGCACCCCGAGCAGCGTCAACATAATGACGACCCGTTCCCGAACCGTACGGGCGTCAATCCAACTGATAACGATTTGCAGCTTCTCTTTGATCTTCATCTCAAATCAGCTTTCGGTTTCGAGGCGGGTTCGCATTTGAAAATTGACCCAGTTCGCGTCGTGTTCGGCACGTTCCAGTTGCACGTACCGGAAACCGGTGCCGCGAAACACGCTTTCATCGGCCAGTAACTGCAGAAAACGCGGCACCAGGACTTCTTGCTGGGTGGTACCGCGCAGGGTGATGTCTTTGCCGCCGTCGGAGATATCCACGCCGGTCAACCACAATCCGTCCACCCGCTGCCGGGCCAACCCGGCGAGATGCTCGGAAAACCCCTCGATGTTTCCGAGATCTTCCTGCCTGACCAAACTGACAACTTCACGTTTCTGCCGCAGCTCGCGCGACAATCGGGCCAAACGTGCCTCCAGGGCACGACTCTTTTCTTTCGGCGTTGCGCGCTGACCCAACGCCTCCAAGCGAATCAGCGCGGCATCTCGCTTGGACTCCAGCCGCGCCACTTCTCGTTCCAGATAATGGCTTTGACGCAAACTGAAGCCGTAGATCGCCATTAATCCGACGACGAACACCAAGGCAACCTGCGCCATGGTTCGAGCCGAAAAAACCGCGGACTTTTTCTGGAATATCGGCAGATAAAGATTGACTTGCTGCTTCATGCTTCCTCCTGCTCAAGACGAAGCGAGGCCCCTATGGGAAGCAAGGCACGAGCCTGATCATCCGCGCCCAGAGGCTCATCAATGCTCAGCAACCGATTCAAATCCAGAGGCTTGACGGGTATGCCGATCTGAGAGTCGACATACGCATCAATCGCTGGGACACGGGTGGGAAGCGGAGTGAGGTACAACGCTCTAACCGGCGGCTGACCAAACTGCCGCTCGTAGTAATCCAACGAACGCTGGACCTCCAAAACGAAATTGTCTAATTGAAATTCGAGGTCGGCTTGACCCTCCAACCCCACCAATTGACGATATCCCAGGCTGATCTGACGCGAGAGATATAGGGTGCCCTGCTGAGTCACCGTGATCACGCCGAAATCGGGTTCGAGGTGCAGCATCGCCACGCCACTGACGTCCTCTTCGAGCAGGCTGGCAATATTTCGCAGCGCCAACTCGGTTACATCGATCACTTTGAGGCGACATCCGGATTTTTCGGCCGCCGCAACGTATTCGGCAATCACAGCGGACCGACAAGCGACCACGAACAGCATTTGGTGTGGGTTCGCCGTTGCGCCTCGGGGGACTTGAAAAATATCGAGGACCGCATCATCGATATGAAAATCGATCAACTCCCGCACCCGCCAACGCATCGCGGCCCGCAATTCGTTGTTTCCCACCTCCGGCGCTTCCACCATCAGTAGCTGATACTCATCCGAGCCCAGGATCACGGAGCACGATGACCTTTCCAACCCGGATGCTTTCAGTAGCTCACGCAATGCGAGGGCAACGTCTCCGTCAGTGACCTCAGCGGAACGGAACGCGACTAACTCCGGACGGGCTCCCGCCCCCCTTTTGACCGCAGCGACCGTGACATCGTGATTCGAGAGCCGAATTCCTGTGAGGCTCCCCATCAATACGGCTTTTTTGGCTAATGCTGAAAACAGAACCGATCCTCCTCGCTTTGGCCACCGTCCCTGTGTTTAGGGAGGCGTCAAAGACCCGTCGCTTGACAAAAATTTGACCGAAACAAAGCGTGTTTTTATCCGTCCATTCACCGCAGAAAGATCCAAAATCAGTTGTTTACCTCAGATCTATCGTGACCCACCGGTTTAGCGACTCGGCACGACCAACCTTGCAAGCAAATTCCACGCCAGGTGTAGAAAAGTGTAAATTCTCCACTCAGCAGCCTTTATGACCGAAACGTTTTGCCCCAGCGCCTTGTCACGAAGAAACGCGAGGCCATAGAATGGCCCCTCATCAAAATGGGATGTCTCCCCTCGGTGAGGCACGCGATCAAGGTCAGCCAATCAATCGCACAACGCGGAGGACCGGACTATGGCTGCATTCCTCGTCGGGGTGGCACTTAGTATTTTCCTGGTGGCGTTTTCATCGCCCGTTCCTGAACCGGACGAAAGCCTCAATCTGACCATTGCCAGTCCAGAAGGAATTTCCCGGGAACATGTAACCGTCACACCGTACGAGGCATTGAAACGGAAAAATCTGGTCAGCCAGCGTTACGATTTCAGCTGCGGATCCGCAGCCTTTACCACGATTCTTAATTACTATCTCGGCGAAGAACTTCAGGAAACCGATGTCATGAACGGTATGCTGCAGTACGGAGAGGCCGAAAAGATTATTGAGCGACGCGGCTTTTCCCTGTTCGATATGAAACGCTTCGCGGCCCACCTCGGATACCGCAGCGCCGGGTTCCGCGCAGAATACTCAGACTTGGAAGGGCTCGAGCATCCCGCCATCGTCCCGATTCGATATGGCGGCTTCGATCACTTTGTCGTTCTTCGCTCCATCGTCGCCGGTCACGTCGCGATCGCGGACCCCCAATTCGGCAACTTCACCATGACGGAAACCCAGTTTCAGGCCGTTTGGGACCCACAAGTTCTGTTCATCATTTATCCCCGTTACGGCGATGACCGAGATCACGGCTTAGCCCTGAGTGATCGGGATTTGCAGTTTATTGCCGATGAGGAGGTTCGCTGGACGGCACTGCGTGATTCGCCGGAATTCTGGTCGGCAAGCGGGGCTGCCGCCGAACGAACCGCCGGCCTCCGATAACGGCCTCGGGTCAAACGGTAACGACATCGCAATGGAACCGCGACTTCAATGCACCCCACTGAACTCCATGGGAGAGACTTCATGACGGACCGCAAATCAGAATTCAATCATATGTCCGACCGCCGACGAAGGAGCGCTCGGCATGCGGCCGTTTGCCTAATCGTTTCGCTCGCCGCCGGGGGCACCGCCTGGGCAGAGGAAACACCCGCCCCCATGGCGGAGGAAGATCAGGACAAGGCGCGTGAGGTCTTACGCCAAAAGGAGACAGACCCCGATACGGCGGAATATCTGCAGGAAATTCTCAGTTCCGCCAATACCGGATTCAGCCTTGTAAAGAAAGGACAGTGGGACGCAGTTTGGGATCTGGACTACACCTTCTTCGGCGACGCCCAGACGCAGACCGTGTTCATCATCCGGCCAGATGACAGCCTGGACTTAAGGCTCGCAGACATCGAGCGCGACGCCGAACACACCTTAACCAATCGGTTCACCTTGGACTACGGTGTCCTGGACAACGTGAGCCTCGGTATCCGGGTGCCGATCGTATTCAAATATGACGATATCAACGACGTCAACGATTTCGGCTTTGGTGATCTGTCCCTGCGCGCCCGCTGGCAACCCTGGCGAGCGGACTCTGGCGAGGCACGCTGGACGCTCTCCGCTCAAGGCACGGCGCCCACAGGGGAAAGCCCCTACGAACTCGAACTCGGCGAAGAGCTTTCCACTGGAAGCGGATACTACGCCCTCGGCTTGGGTGTCAATGTTTCCAAGGTTGTGGATCCGGTGGTCGCCTTCGGCGCGTTTAGCGTGAACTATCCGTTCGACATCACCGACCTGGATCAAGAGCGGTTCACCATCGACGGCACACCGCTAACGCTCGAGGAAGTTCGCCCGGGACCTCAAGTCAATATGGGATTGGGTATGGCGTTCGCCCTGTCTTACGACGTTTCGCTAACGTTCCAATACCAGCTCGGCTACCAAACGGAGACCGAGTTTGAATTCAGCAACGGCGATGTCTCTGAAAGTATCGACGAAACCATCGGGGTATTCTCGATCATCACCGGCTGGCGGGTCAGCCCTGACCGACTCGTGAACGTCAGCGTCAGCTTTGGTCAAACGGATGCATCGCCCGACGTGATTCTCGGGATCAGCATGCCCACCACCGTCGACAGCCTGGCTGACCTGTTTAGATCGAACGACAGCTAACCCACCACATCACGCCCCGGTCAACTCGCGGGCCGGGGCACTTCACTTCAGGACGTGAAGTGGATTTTCGCTTCGAGGTTGGGCCGGGAATCGGCGTGAGCCAAGGCTTCTTCCATATCGATTAGCTCATCCTGATACATGCGGTAGAGCACCGTGTCCATGTCTTGCATCCCGCGCGCTTTGCTCTCTTCCATAGCGGGCTTGATTTTATCGAAATGTCCTTTGGCGATGAGATCGGCGATATAAGGCGTATTGAGCATCACTTCAACCGCCGGCAGGCGCTTGCCGTCGCGCCCCACCACCAAACGCTGCGATACAATGCCCTTCAGGTACAAAGACAAGTCCATCAACAACTGTTTGTGCTGTTCAGGCGTGAACAAACTGGCAATCCGATCCAAGGCTTGAGGCGCGTTGTTGGCGTGCAGCGTCGCCAACACCAGATGCCCGGTCCCCGCCAGCTCCATGGTCGCCGTCATGGTTTCACGATCACGAATCTCACCGATCATGATGACGTCGGGTGAAGCACGAAGGGCACTGTGAAGCGCTGCCGTATAGGACTGGGCGTCCACCCACAGCTCTCGCTGGTTCACAATCGCCAATTGGCTTTCCAGGTGAAATTCGATCGGATCTTCGATCGTGAGAATATGGCCCGGCACATGTTCATTGCGATGCTGCAACATCGCCGCCAGCGTGGTCGATTTACCACAACCGGTTGAACCGACCATCAACACCAAACCGCGCCTGTGAATCGCCAAATCCTGCAGCACCGTCGGCAAACCCAAATCCCGAATACGCGGAACAGCCGGCTGCACGTAGCGCACGACCAGCGCGTCTTGGTCGCGCTGGCGAAAAACAGTGACGCGAAACCGACCCACCTCCTCCACCCGGGCTGAGAAATCGACTTGCCAACGGCGCTCGTAGACGCGGCGTTCTCGATCGTTCATCAATTCCTGGGCGATCTTATATACGGTCTCAGGGTTCATGGTCTTTTTCCCAACCGGACGGGGTGCCCCTTCGACCCGAAGCTGAGGGATAGAACCGGCGCTAAGATACAAATCTGAAGCCTTTTGCTCCACCATCAACTGCAAATAGGGTTTGATGATCAATTAGTTGCCTCCAGACAGTCCGCCAGTTTGGCTATCAAAGAACGTCTCTGCTCGTTCCCCACGGATTTAGTAGTCGCCATCGTTCATCATGCTCAGCCGCCCGTCGCCCACCTCTGGACGTTCGTTTTTCCGGCTCTCCAACTTAATTCGCAGGCGCAGTTCGTTCTTCGAATCGGCGTTTCGAAGCGCTTCTTCGTAACTGATTTGATCCTCCTCGAACAAGTCGAAAAGGGCCTGGTCGAAGGTACACATACCCTGCTCGGTCGACTTACCCATGACTTCTTTGAGTTCGTGAACCGCCCCTTTGAAAATCATGTCCTTGACCAGGGGCGTTCCGAGCAGAACCTCAAACGCAGCCACCCGTCCGACGCCACTCATGTGAGGTATCAGACGCTGAGAAATAATCGCTTGAGCATTCAACGAAAGATCCATCAAGACCTGCTCGCGCTTATCTTCGGGGAACAGGTTGATGATACGGTCCAGGGCTTGGTTGGCGTTGTTGGCGTGGAGCGTGCTAAGGCAAAGATGACCGGTTTCGGCAAACTGAATCGCGTATTCCATGGTTTCGCGGTCGCGAATCTCGCCAATCTGGATGACATCCGGCGCCTGCCGAAGCGTGTTTTTTAGTGCAACACCCCAACCTTCCGTATCAACTCCGATCTCGCGCTGAGTCACAATACAGTTCATATGCGGATGGACATACTCAACTGGGTCCTCGATGGTGATGATGTGCCCCTGTGAATTTTGATTTCGGTGTCCGATCATCGCGGCAAGCGTGGTCGATTTTCCCGATCCGGTTGAACCCACCATGATCACCAAACCACGCTTGGACATGGCCACCTCCCGCAACGTCTCGGGAAGGCCCAATTCTTCAAAGGTCGGAATTTCGGTTTTAATGGTTCGCAAAACCAGACCGACACGCCCTTGTTGCACAAACGCGTTGACGCGAAAACGGCCGATGCCGCGCGGATTGATCGCAAAGTTACACTCGTTGCTGGCTTCAAACTCCCGGGCTTGGCGATCGTTCATAATCGCTCGTGCCAAGGTGGCTGTATGATCGGAAAGAAACGGCTTCTCCGCGACGGGACTGACGATACCGTCGACTTTGACGGCTGGGGGAAAACCGGATGTCACAAACAGGTCGGAACCGCCACGCTTTACCATCGCGCGGAGCAGGTCCTGCATGATCTTCACCGCCTGGTCTCGATCCATTATTAATCCTCTGCACCGCTGTAGTAACTTGCTTAGAAGCTGTCCTTATTGACCGCCCGGATGCGCGCTTCGTCCCGCGCGATGATGTTCTTGCGAACCAGTTCCTGAAGTTTCTGGTCGAGGGTATGCATCCCGTATTGCTGTCCGGTCTGTATGGCCGAATACATCTGGGCGATTTTGTTTTCCCGGATCAGATTTCGAATGGCGGGCGTACCGATCATAATTTCGTGGGCCGCGATTCGACCACCACCTTTTTTCTTTAGCAAGGTTTGCGAGATCACCGACTGCAGGGACTCGGACAACATGGCGCGCACCATATCTTTTTCGGCGGCCGGGAAGACGTCCACGATTCGATCGATGGTCTTCGCAGCCGAACTGGTGTGCAACGTACCGAATACCAAGTGCCCCGTTTCCGCTGCGGTCAACGCCAATCGAATGGTTTCCAAGTCCCGCATTTCCCCGACGAGGATCACGTCCGGGTCCTCACGCAAAGCCGAACGCAAGGCTTCCGCGAAGCCGAGCGTATCGCGCTTAAGTTCCCGCTGGTTTATCAAGCATTTTTTGCTTTCGTGCACAAACTCGATGGGATCTTCGATAGTCAGAATATGCCCGGCGGTATTTTCGTTGACGTAGTCCACCATACCCGCCAATGTGGTCGATTTACCCGACCCCGTAGGCCCGGTAACCAACACAATGCCTCGCGGTTTCATGGCCAGGTCCTTGAACACAGCCGGACAATTGAGTTGTTCCAAGGTCAGGATTTTTTCCGGAATGGTCCGAAAAACAGCCGCGGCACCGCGGTTTTGATTGAAGGCGTTGACACGAAAACGCGCCAAGCCTGAAATCGCGAAGGAGAAATCCGTCTCAAAGAGCTCCTCGAACTCCTTACGCTGCTTGTCATTCATGATGTCGTAAATCAGATCGTGTGTTTCCTTCCCATCCAATTTCGGCAAGTTGATTCGGCGCATATCCCCATCGACGCGAATCATCGGCGGCAACCCCGCCGAGATGTGCAAGTCGGATGCACCGTTTTTCACGGAAAAAGCCAATAGCTGAGCAATATCCATCCCGTTACCTTAAAATTCGAGCCGGTCCGCTCTTATATAGCGTCCCAACGCCGTGGGAATTTAGAATCTCCAGAACGTTCCAGGAAGAAGCCGCTGACCGTGACAGACATCACTTGCCCGGAAGGACTATCCCCCGAGCGCATAAAACAGAACTTGGCCCGCCTTCGCACGCAAATCCGGCAAGCGGCACGTGACTGCGGCCGAGACCCGGAAGAAATCACACTGCTGGCCGTCAGCAAGGGGCAACCGGCCGGTGCCATCCAAGCGGCCACGGAGGCGGGCCAACGTCATTTCGGTGAAAGTTACGTTCAAGAGGCTATCGCGAAGATCACGGTATTGAATGATCCCGGACTGACCTGGCATTTCATCGGCCCCATACAGGCGAACAAATGCCGAGATATCGCCCGGCATTTCCATTGGGTTCACAGCCTGGACCGAATGAAAGTCGCACAGCGTTTGGCGCATTCCCTGCCCGAGGGTTATCCGCCACTGAACGTCTGCATTCAAGTGAACATCAGCGGGGAGAAGACCAAATCGGGCGTCGCGCCGGCTCGGACATTGGAGCTCGCCCAGGCCGTTCGCGAGCTGCCTTCCTTGCGTCTTCGTGGACTCATGGCAATCCCCGCACCCAGCGCCGACCCGGCCGATCAACGGCAAAGTTATCGAGCCATGCGTGATCTTTTTATCGAGCTATGCTCGCGTGGCTTCGTTTTGGATACGCTGTCCCTCGGCATGTCCAATGACTATGAAGTCGCCATTGAAAACGGCAGCAACTTGGTACGAATCGGCACCGCGATTTTCGGTCCACGCCTTCGCAACGGTGACAGCGCGGCAAAGCGCGATTAGGCTTAAGGGTAAACCTGACAGAGCGTGTCGGGTCTTTCAACATTTGGCGAGAGAACCGCAAAACGTGACGGAAAAACCATCAGACACATCCCGCATCGGGTTCATCGGTGGCGGCAACATGGCCAGCAGCTTGATCGGCGGCCTGATCGCGGAGGGGCACCCGAAAACCGCGCTGAAAGTCTCGGAGCCGAACGCGGCACAGCGCGAATCGCTGGGCCAGCGATTCGGTATCACCACACTGACCGAGAATGCAGATTTGGCCGCAAACTCGGATATGGTCGTCCTCGCTGTTAAACCGCAAGTTTTGCGGCCGGTCTGCGAACAATTGGCCCGAGCCGTGCAGAAACGCCGCCCGTTGATTCTTAGCATCGCGGCCGGTATCCGTGCCGCTGATATCGACGAGTGGCTGGGAGGAGGTCTGCCGGTCATTCGTGCGATGCCCAATACACCCGCGCTGCTTCGAGCCGGCGCGACCGGGCTTTTTGCCAACCCGTCGGTCTCTGCCAGCGAGCGAAACCTGGCCGAAGCCGTAATGTCCTCGGTGGGGGATGTCCTATGGCTTCCTGACGAAACTCAAATGGACTTGGTCACCGGGCTATCCGGAAGTGGTCCGGCCTACTTCTTCTTGATTCTGGAAGCACTGGAACAAGTGGCGGTCGACGCCGGCCTATCACCGGACATCGCCCGTCGGCTCGCCGGCCAAACGGCACTCGGTGCCGCACAGATGGTTCTGGAGAGCGGGGAAGACCCCGCTATTCTGCGCCAAAACGTAACCTCGCCCGGTGGAACAACGGAACACGGGCTCAGAGTGCTCCACCGCGAGGGGGTTCAACGCGCGATGCGTGAAGCCGTGCTGGCGGCAACCGATCGAGCCCGGAAACTGGCGGAACTCTTTGCAAAGGACTGAATACATGGGCCCCGCGTACTGGCAAAATCCTGTTTTTTTTCTTCTCAACACCGCATTCACATTGTACATGGTGGTGGTCATGCTGCGTTTTCTGTTGCGCTTCGGGCGCGCAGATTTCTTCAATCCGGTCAATCGTTTTCTATTCGAGGCCACCGAGCCGGTGCTGCGTCCGTTGCGAACGGTCATACGACCCTATCGTGGAATCGATTTTGCCGCACTGCTCCTGCTGCTAGTCCTGCAAATCGCCTATTACAGCGCCGTACTGACGATCTTGAAACAACCCATCCCGTTCGTTGAGCTGCCACGGTGGGCGTTGGCGGATCTCACCATTCTGTTGCTGAATGTGTACCTTTTCAGCATTCTCATCGAGGTGGTTCTGAGCTGGATCAATCCGGGACGCTACAGTCCGGCGCAGGCAGTGATTTATCAACTCAATGCGCCCGTTTTAAACCGGATTCGCAGCGCCATGCCCGCCATGGGGGGGCTGGATTTTTCGCCACTGATCGCACTGGTCGTGATCCAGGTCTTGAAGATGTTTTTGCAGCCGTTCACGCCCTGGCTGTGACAAACGCCGAACACTGGTATCGATGGGAAGGGGAAGACCTGATTATCCGCCTGACCGTGCAAGCTGGCGCCCGGCAGGACGAGGCGGTGGGCATTCACAATAAGCGACTGAAACTGCGGATACGTGCCCCTGCCCGAGAGGGGCTGGCTAACCGGCACCTGCGACGATTTTTGGCCGGCACGCTGGACGTCCCCATCTCCGATATCGAACTGATTCGAGGCGTAAGGCATCGCGACAAAACCCTGCGTTTACGGGCTCCCGGCCGGTGCCCCGAAGAACTGATTGAAGGCCTGAAACCGCGATGACGGGGCGTTCCCAAACCACAAGCTTGCCCTGCGGGGTGCATAAATTTAGACTGCTCCGTTTGGATCTTGGCTGTCATCGCCGTGCCTTCTGGGTACTCACCGAACGAGCACAGCCCCACCCCCATGCCGCTACCGTAAATACTTAAAAGGCACCATGGCTAAAACGTTTCCTCCGGATTCCGTCGGACTGGTTTTCCCCCAGAAGCGAGCGTTTCGTGAGCCGCTGCAATTGGAATGCGGGAAGTCCCTGCCGGAGTACGAGTTAGTCTACGAAACCTACGGCCAACTCAACGACGAACGCAGCAATGCAATATTAATTTGCCACGCCTTATCGGGAGATCACCATGCCGCTGGCTATCACAGCGAGAACGACCGCAAGCCAGGCTGGTGGGATACATGTATCGGTCCGGGGAAGCCATTCGACACCAACCGATTCTTTATCGTTTCCTTAAACAACCTCGGTGGCTGCAAGGGCTCTACCGGCCCCAACACCGCCAATCCCCAAACCGGCAGAATTTATGGGCCCGACTTTCCGGTCATTACCGTGTCGGATTGGGTCAAAAGCCAAAAGCGACTGGGCGAAGTATTGGGTATTGACCGGTGGGCGGCCATCGCCGGCGGCAGCCTTGGCGGTATGCAAGTGATGCAATGGGCGATTGATCAGAGCGAACACATGCGTCATGGAATCATCATCGCCGCAGCACCCAAACTCTCTGCACAAAACATCGCGTTCAACGAGGTCGCGCGACAGGCGATATTGTCGGACCCCGACTTCCATGCCGGACGTTACGCCGACCACGGCATGGTTCCGCGACGTGGGCTGATGCTTGCACGGATGCTGGGGCATATCACCTATCTGTCCGAAGACTCCATGCGGGATAAATTCGGCCGCGAATTGCGCGAAGGGAAAATCAATTTTGGCTTCGACGTCGAGTTTCAGGTTGAAAGCTATCTGCGCTACCAGGGCAGTTCCTTTGTCGATCGCTTCGACGCCAACACGTATCTATTGATGACCAAGGCGTTGGACTATTTCGATCCGGCGCAGCATTTTGATCATGACCTGGCCAAGGCTTTCAAAGAAAGCCTGGCCAAGTTTCTCGTCGTCTCATTCCGTGGCGACTGGCGCTTCTCTTCGGCGCGCTCGCGTGAGATCGTCAATGCTTTGACCAAGGCCAACAAAGATGTCTGTTACGCGGATATTCAGTCAAGACAAGGCCATGATGATTTCCTGATGCCCATTCCACAGTATCTCGCAGTGCTCAGAGCGTACATGGACCGGGTCGCTGAAGAGGTAAAGCTGTCGTGACCCTGCGTCCAGACTTGGAAATTATTTCGCGGTGGATTAAACCGCGCAGCCGGGTATTGGACCTCGGCTGTGGAGACGGCACTTTGCTCAACCATCTGGAACGGACCCGAGAAGTCACGGGGTACGGGCTGGAAATCGATCCAAAAAACGTGGTGAACGCCATCCACGCGGGCGTTAACGTCATACAGTTAGACATCGACCAGAGCTTGGGTGAATTCGAAGATCAGTCGTTCGACTACGTGGTGATGACCCAGGCACTCCAGGTTGTGCAACACCCCGATCGCCTCTTGGGCGAGATGTTGCGTATCGGGCGCAAAGGTATCGTGACGTTCCCGAACTTCGGGCATTGGAAGTGTCGAATTCAGTTGGCTATCCGGGGCCGTATGCCCATATCGGACAGCCTTCCCAACCAGTGGTACGACACCCAGAATATTCACTTGTGTACGGTGCGGGATTTCGAACAACTGTGCCACCAATTCGATTATCGGATTCTCAATCGTCGAGTCGTGGACTCGCATCACCGAAGCAACCGGGCCATGCAAATGGCACCCAATCTGCTCGGGGAAATCGCCTTGTATGGCTTATGTAGCGAACGGAATGTTACGAGCGGATCAACGCTTGATCATTGAACCAAACTATACTGTGTCCACTCTAAAACGATATGATTACCTTAAGAATCTGGGAGCGTGTTCCACAGTGACCACCTGTTTACTTCCAGGACAGAGATCGTAAATTTTCGCGTTAGCCAATCGTAGGAGGAGAGTCATGAAACGAGGCCGAATCTTCGTCATGTTGGCAGGCATGGTCATGGCGACTGTCAGTCCTTGGGCCTTTGCCGATCAGTTTCAGCAATTTGGCGAATACATTATCCATTATAATGCTTTAAGCACTGATTTCTTGCCCGCTGATCGAGCAAAACATTACGGCATCACCCGGAGCCGGAATCGGGGCATGTTGACCCTGGCTGTTAGGAAACAGTTGCCGGATGGCACCGAAACAGCCGTCGCCGCCGAAGTCGACGCCAGTGCGGTCAATCTCAATAACCAGTACCGGGATATCGCTTTACGCGAGTTCCGCGAAGATCAAGCCATCTACTATGTTGGCGACTTTCCGGTCAGCCACCAGGAAACCCTGCGTTTTACCGTGTTGGTGAAACCGGAAGACTCAGACAGTACGTATTCTGTGAAATTCAGCCAGCGATTTGTGACACGCTAGTGTGAATTACGGAAGAGCTTACCGGAACGAGCACCCGTGACTAAGAAAGCTCGTCCATAACGCGGAGTTTGATCTGAATAAAATCGGAGTGGGGGATGTAGAGAAGATCGGCGATTTTCCGCATCAACCCCTCCTCTTGTTTGTGCAGTTCCCCGTCGGCGTAGGCGGTCCGCCAGAGCAACTCCAGCACTTCGTTGCGCTCTCCCGACGACAATTCGCTGTTGAGCAGCGCGGTGAATTCGTGCAAAGAGACAGCAGCGTCGACTTCGTCCCGCGCCAATTCGATGAGGCCTTCGGTCTCCTCCGCATCCAGGTCAAAATGCTCGGACAACAGCTGACGAAGCGCCTCGGTTTCGTGTTCGAGATCACGGTGGTCCGCCCGCTGCATCTCAACCAACAACGCTGCGCTAGCCAGTTGCACACGATGCTCCGGGTCGGATTGATCCACATTCAAATGACCAGAGAAGAAATCCCGGAGTCGTTTCAACATCTCTCAGCAGCGTGCAGTTAGCTGTTTGAACCTTGCCCGCGGCGCGGGTGAGGGTCGGCACAGATCATTGGTTAGTTTAATACCCGCTTGGGATTATAGCGACCATCCTCGAAGCCGTTAAAAAAAACGTGTAAGTAAGCATTCTGCAATGGCTCCCCACTGCCATCGGCTAGCAAATTGAGTTCGGAAACGTAGGTTTGCGTCTCCGTCGCCTCAACCAAGATCTTGTACCAGGGTTGATCCTTGGGGGGACGGCTGGTCTTGATCTGCTCGTACCACTCGTCGTCGCCCGCAAATTCGGGATCGACATCGACGATGACACCCCGGTAGTTAAACATGCGGTGTTGAACCAACTGGCCCATCGCGAATTTTGCTCGTTTGATATTGTTCATTTCGCTATCTCAATCGTACCGATGGTGCAATGACCTACCATCGGCTTACTGGGTCATTCAATACAAGATAGCGGCCCGCTTGCAGGGATATTTAAGCGTGCAATTGCCTCAGCGCGGGTAACGTTAGAGACAACTGACGGCTAAGACGCGTTCAAACTTCGGACAATCGCGGCAACAACTGGACCAAGTTACAGGGCTTATGCCGGGCGTCCAATTGCGTTTCGATGATTCGCTCCCAAGCGGTACGACACGCCCCGGTGGAACCGGGTACGCAAAAAATCACGGTGGAATTGGCAATCCCCGCAAATGCTCGCGATTCGATGGTGGAAGTACCGATTTCCTCATAAGAAAGCATGCGAAACAGCTCGCCGAACCCCACGATTTCCTTGTCCAACAGTGGCCGCAAGGCTTCACAGGTGACATCGCGACCGGTCAGACCGGTTCCCCCCGTCGTTAGGATCACCTCGACTTCCGGGTCAGCGATCCAGGCCGAAACACGGGCCCGCAACCGATATATGTTGTCCGGGAGCAGATCGCGCCCCACCAAGCGATGGCCCGCGGACTCCAGCCCCACAACCAAAGTCGACCCCGAAGTGTCGTTTTCGAGGGTTCGGGTATCGGAGACCGTTAGCACGGCGATCCCGAGAGACCGAAAACGCGTTTCTTTTTCGTTCATACCGATCTACTCCAACGAACCTGTCACGACGTCCCGAATCGCAGTGACTACCCGGCGCCGTAACTCAGGCAACTGACCATGGAAAAAGTGGCTTGTCTGAGGAAACAATTCCACACGAGGCGGGCGCTCCAGCGATAGCGCCCAACGCAACACTTCGTGACTGGACACCAGCTCATCGCTTTCCCCTTGTATAACAACCCACGGAAGCTTAGGGGCTGAGAATGCGTCGTTCTCGAAATAGCTGACCGGCGGCGCCACCGTCACCAGCGAAGCGATGCCAGTGCAACGAACAACCGCACGCAGCGCCACGATGGCGCCGAACGAGAAACCGGCCAAGTGCACTGTCACATCACCGTACTGCCGCCGGACCCAATCGATAACAGCCAGACAATCTTCTACTTCCCCGACGCCTTGGTCATATTCACCCTCACTGTCACCCACCCCGCGGAAATTAAAACGCACGGCGGGCATACCGAGCTCGTTATATGCGCGAGCCAGGGTATACGCCACTTTGTTGTCCAGGGTGCCACCGAACTGCGGATGGGGATGACAAACGACAGCCACCTCGCCCCGCTCCGCTTTGGTTTCGGGCAGATCAATGCGCAGCTCGATGCGGCCAACCGGCCCGTCAATCAGGTGCGCGCCTCGCTTCCACTCCGGTTGGGTCATGTCAATTTCTTGAAAGTATCGCTGCGAAAGGTCACGTGATTCCTATTCGGGCAAAGCGGGCTTCGGTGGCATGGAGCCGGGCTTGGCTGCCGGTTTGCTTGCATCTCCTTTGGCGGAGGTAAACGTCACGATGGTATCGCCGATTTTCGGCTGAATAGGCCTCTGAATGGAATTCATCGTCAGCGCCCCGTCTTCGGCGATCCGAAGGACTTCAATGTCGTTCGTTGACCGCTTTTTTCGATAATCTTCGTAACTAAAAGTTTCCGTCAGACGGGTCTTTTGGAATTTCCAACCGGCTGAGTGACGGCGCCAAAGCTCTTCGTAGAGCGCCTCCTGACCAAAAGCCACTCGCCCTCGAACATCCTGGGCGATCCGCCGACGCTGACCTTTTTCGCCATCCCCCATGGGCAACTGGAAAACACGCTCCCATCCCAGGTCCGGCGCGAAGTTGCTGCACACCAACGCGTTGTATGCATCATTACTCGTAGCCGCCAATATCTGACCGATATCATGGAGCTCGATGGATTCTAGCGCCTGCTCGGAGAGTATCTCCGCGAAGTAAACCGGCACCCCGGCCAGTCTCGCTTGGCGCAGCCGATGCCATGAATTGTCAACGATCAGGGTGCGGATACCCAAGTCTTTCAGCACCCGACCCAGCTCCGTCGTCCACGGCGAAGCGCCCACAATCAATACGCCATTGCGGGGACCGCTCGCACTCAACCCCAATCGGCGCGCTAACCATCCCAAACTTAATCCATGCAAGACCACGGTGGCGAAAATAACGGCAAAGATCACCGGCAGCAGCAACTCGCCGTCGGGATAACCTGCATCCACCAAATCTGGGCCAAACACCCCGGCGACGGCCGCAGCGACGATCCCGCGCGGACCGATCCAGCCGACCAATAAACGATCCCGCCAATTCATGGCCGATCCGACGGTCGCCAACTGAACGGCCAGTGGCCGAACGACGAACAAGAGAACGACCACGAACAGCGCCGCATGCCAATCCAAACGGTTCAAGATGCTCGGATCCAAATCAGCCGTAAGCAGAATAAACACCACCGAAACCAACAATACGGTGATGTATTCTTTGAATCGCCGCATTTCGTCGAAACTCGGCAGACCCAAGTTGGCAATCACCATCCCCATCACCGTCACGGTGAGCAAACCCGCCTCGGCTTGCACGGCGTTGGCCATCGCAAATCCGGCGAATACAAACGCCAAAACCGTCGGCGCTTTCAGGAATTCCGGCACCCACGCCCGCCTGAACGCTTGAACGAGCAAATAGGCACCACCGGCACCCAAGGCCGCCGCAACCAGTAAAGCGGCACCCAAACTCTGGAATATATCGACCAATCCCTCGCCGCGGCTGGAATAGGCAAAGTACTGGAACACCAGTACAGCCAGTAAGGCGCCGATGGGATCGTTAATAATCGCTTCCCACTTTAGATATGACGCCGTCCGGCGATTGAGCATCGCTTGGCGTAATAACGGCATGATCACAGTCGGGCCAGTGACCACCAAAATCGCCCCCATGACCAGGGACACTGGCAATGAAATACCGCCGATCAAATGCGCAGCGAGTGTGGCGAATAGAAAGTTGAATGCGACCGCCGCGGTCACCAGGCGCTGCACGCCGGCAGCCGCCTCTTTCAGTTCGAAAGAGCGAAGATTCAATCCCCCTTCGAACAGGATGACGGCAACGCCCAAGCTAATGATGGTCCGCAAGCCCTCGCCAAAATCTTCCGAAGGATGAATCACACCGGCGACCGGACCCAGAAGTATCCCGGCGATGGAAAGCAAAATAATGGCCGGAAAGCGGAACCGCCAAGCGAGCCACTGACTTAACACGCCCGCGGCGACGACCAGTACAAACAGATATTGCCCGGAATGCTCCATAAAGCCTCAAGTTAGGGAAGCGGCATTCAATTGCCCGGAGAAAAATAGCTCGAGCGTGCCAAGTGGATCAGAGAGTTAACTCGTCAGCTGAGGAAAGTCATGGTACCGAACCCCGCGAGCTGCAGGCTTTGCTCTCCATAGACCAGCGTGCGATTGTAGACGACACCACCGGTACGGTTAAGGCTCTGCCCCAGCACCAATAGGTTTTCGTCACGCACCGACCTGCACCGAGTGTACTTCAATGCCACGGTCGAGGCACGGGTAATTCGTTGCCCCAAACCGAAGGAGGCAAACACCCCGACATTATCCGTGGCAAGCAACTGAATACCTGCCGAAAAACCGCCGACCCCATCATGAAGACGAGAATCATTCTCAACTTGCAATAGGCATTGCCCGGGCGCCAACGCGCGGAGCGACAAACCGGGAACACGTTTGGCCATGTTCTGATTCATCATCTTACCGATGTTGCTGAGCTCCATGGGGCCAGACCATAAGTTCTCGGGGGTTTCGCTCTGGCGGAGAAACTCAGCCTCGCCCTGGCCCGCGGGGAAACCGAACACCCAGTGACCCTTAGCCACCAATTGCCCGGCCTGATCGATCACTTGCGAGCTGGCGAATACAAACTGACGTCCGAGGCGCACAACCTCCGCAGTCGCGCTTAAATCCGTATTACGCGCCGCACGAATATAGTTGATGTCGACATCCACCGCCGTCAGATCCTCGATCGACACGGACTCGTCCAACTGCCGCGCAACAACGACCCAAGCCGCATCATGCAATA
The DNA here is from genome assembly GCA_034189865.1 of Pseudomonadota bacterium. Taxonomy (NCBI): domain Bacteria; kingdom Pseudomonadati; phylum Pseudomonadota; species Pseudomonadota bacterium. Next base: position 21,082 of record JAXHTV010000019.1, read on the forward strand.
AAGTGGCGATGACACCCCCGTGAACGACACCGCCATCGGAGTTGAGGAGCCGGTCATCGTAGCTCACATGCAACGTTGATTGATCAGCGCTGGCTTGCCACTCAATGCCTAAATAACGGGCCCAGTCGTTGTTGGCGTAGATGCCTTGCACTGCTGAGGCGCGATCGCCGGCGCGTTGCTTCATATTCATATCCATATCCTTAGGTCATCTTCGACGAACGGTCGCGGCGATCGAGACCATCGTCCTGATAGTCCGCTATCAATCGGTGCGAGCAGATCCGGCTAAAACTATCACAATTGAACGCCATCGCGCTGTCACTCACCGCTAAAACGAAAATAGAACAAATGAAAATTTGCCCCCTCGTTCGGCGGCTGCAATCCGCCGTTAGACAGATGCTGAAATCGGAATCCAGCCTCCCAGCGTCCATCCTTAGGGAATCTGTACCCCAATCCGATGTGATCTCCGAATTGAAATGCGCTACCCAAGTCTTCGCCGTCGTATCGCGTGTGACTTAGCAGGTGAAAACCAATGCCGGCCTGCAAGCGGAAACGCCCCCAGAACGCGTCACCGTCATGGACGGCCAACCGAAATACCGGCGTCAGACCAACCTCCCATAAATCTTCTCCGCCTTGCACGTCGAACCAACGCGCCACATCGCCCCAGATTTCCATCTCGATATGCATCCCGTGACCCAAACTCAACCGATGGAACGCTGGCACAGGAATAAGATTCAATCGTAGTATTCGCCCACTATCCGGTGTCAACCCGACTTCCAAGTCCATATCCATGGCGATGACCGGTTGACTAAAAAGACTCAAGAGCGATCCCGACAGAACAAAAAATCGAATACCATGACCAACGCTATTGCGTTTCCCGGAACTGCGGCGGCATTCTGCGTTAACCGTAGGGGCGCCAAACAGGAAAGCCGGCGTAATCCACCAACGGGCGAAAAAGCGCCCGTCAATCCAACGCCGAGTGGCGGTTTCCGATTTTTTTCTCTTATATTGAAACATTCCGAAATCCCTGAATAACTCTAACTGGCCCGGGGGGCACATTTTGCTTCTAGAAATCTCGACCGAGTACGGCCTTTTCTTGGCAAAAACTGCGACCATCGTAGTTTTCGCATTGGTGATCGTAGGTGCCGTAGCGATATCGTTTCGACGAGGGCGCATTCAAACCCATGAACATATGGAAATCCGCAAACTCAATGATCGTTACGACGCCATGACGAAAGCCATGGAAAGTCGGATACTAGAAAAGCCTGTTCTACGAAAAGTTTTGAAGCAACGAAAAAAAAGCCGCAAGGAACAGGATAAGAAAATCCGCCGCATTCCCCCAAATTCGGAGCATGGCCGAAAACGCATTTTCGTGTTGGAGTTCATGGGCGACGTCAGGGCATCAGCCATCGACCATCTGCGAGAAGAAATCTCAGCAGTTTTACTCGTCGGCCGCAAACAGGATGAAGTTGTCCTTCGTTTACATAGTAGCGGCGGTTTTGTCCACTCCTACGGCTTGGCTGCATCACAACTTCAGCGGATCCGCGATGCCGGCATGACCCTCACCATTTCGGTGGACGAAGTCGCGGCCAGCGGCGGCTACCTGATGGCATGTGTCGGCCATCGGATCATCGCGGCGCCGTTTGCGATTATCGGGTCCATCGGCGTCATCGGCCAACTACCCAACTTACACCGGTTTCTAAAAAGGCACGACGTCGACTTCGAGATCCACACGGCGGGTGAATACAAGCGAACCCTGACGGTTTTCGGCGAAAACACCGACAAAGGTCGGGAAAAATTTCGCCAGGAACTGGAACAGACGCATGGCTTGTTCAAATCGTTCATCCGCGAGCATCGCCCCAGAACCAATGTGGACACGGTGGCAACCGGTGAATATTGGCACGGCTACCAAGCACTGGAGTTAAAACTCGTCGATGAACTCCGAACCAGCGATGACTACCTAATGACAATGAGCCAATCGGCCGATATGTATTCGGTACGGTACCGACGAAGGCATCCGATGGCGCAGCGATTCGCCCACGCGGCAGACGCTACCGTCGGACGCCTGTTGTCGCGGGCGCAAAACGAAGAACAACAATCTCGCTTTTATAAACACTGATTGCACCATCCCGCCGGGAGCATTTCCGGAGATAGAGAGGGCGGAGGCAATCACCAGGGTTGCCGCCGGTGAAAGAGGTCTATTCGGGGCAGGGCAATGGGGGCCCCGCCCAACAATCAAAAAACGACGCAAAGCAAGTCAGGGCAAGTTATCACGGATGGCGCAAGCGTCTGTGTATTCGCAGACTGCGCCCCGTCCTGTGGACTATCCTGCTCGGCTCGCCAGTCATCGCAGGGCTACTGCCCACAGCCACCGCATCGACGCGAGTCGAAGTAGTCCTCATGCTGGGACTTGTTGACCTAGCGGTCATCGGGTGCTTGCTGCTCAGTCGTAGCCCTTCCGGGCGGATTAATCCAGATCTGCTGGTATTGCTCACGATACTGGCCGTGAACATTCCCATCGCACACGGGACAACGTACATCGGAGGATTCAACAATCCGTTTGTATTTGCCCTAAGCTACATGTTTATCACGGGAATCATCATTCCGGCCCACCCGTTGGCGCTCGTTCTCGCCCACGCTATTTCGATCGGCTACCTGTTTTTCGCCAATTGGATCGACTCGGCTCCGGCAGCCTGGGATCAGGAGAAACTTCAGGTTGGCTTATTACTGCTACTGATCGCCACCGTATGCAACACCGCATCATTTTTCGTGCGCCGACTTCAATTTGCGGAATTTGAAGCCCGGGGCGAACTCAAACAACTAGCCAATCGATTTCGTGTGCTCGCCAACGTGGACAGCCTCACGCAAGTCGCAAACCGCCGCGCCTTCGACCAAGCGCTCGATCGAGAGTGGCGACGAATGCAGCGAGCGCACCGGCCCATGACGCTCATTCTGGCCGATATCGACGAGTTCAAACATTTCAACGACAACTATGGTCATCTGGCCGGTGATGTTTGCTTACAAACAATCGCTCAAACGTTGCGCGCCCATGTTCGACGCCCGGGAGACGTAGTAGCCCGATATGGCGGCGAGGAATTCGCCATTGTGCTCCCCACCGTGAACGCCGAACAGGGCAGAGAGCTGGCGGAAAAGCTTCGCCGTGCCGTGTACAACTTGAAGATCCCCCACGAAGGCAGCCGGGTCGGACCCTACGTTACCCTAAGCCTCGGCACCGCGACCCTCATCCCATCCACAGAATTCGGCCCTGGCGAGCTCATTCGGCGTGCAGACCTCGTACTCTACCGAGCGAAAGACAGCGGCCGCAATCGAAGTTATGTTTATTCCGGTGGCTAATGGCACCCAACGCTGGCCGGGCAGCTGCGGAAACTCCCATTCAACTCGGCGGACAATCATTGGTATTTTCAAGGAACAATCACACAAGCCCCTAACGTCGACTAGATAAAATCCGGACGCCAGTGGCGCGCCGCCGCAAACAACTCACAAAACATTCTTTTATTATCAATAATTTATTCCGACCCGCCGACTTGCCACGCAATCCCAAACGCGGCGTCATTCGCTCACGAAGCAGGAAGGCCACCCCAATCCAATGATTAATAAAAGCTATACTAGGACAAAAGGGGATTGACAACAAAACCGTCTCCACCTAATCTACGCTCCATCAGCTACCGCGACGGCTTCAAACATAAGCATGGCGCGACAGCAGACAAAGTTTCTGGCAATCGATGTGAAAACATCGGCCGTACAGCGTCTCCTCCTGAAAGGACCCCCTCGTCCTTTCACGCACTTTGCCCCCTGTCCTCCAGGGGGTTTTTTTTGCCTTGCGTTTTTGCGCAAAAAAAAAGCTTGGGCATTAACCCAAGCTTTTTAATTTTTGTCTCCTCCCAAAAGGACAGACCAGCCGTCCTTTCACGCACTTTGCACCTAATCCTGCCCGAACACCCTTTGTGGGTGATTGAGGAACGCGAGGCCAAACCATCGCGCCTTCTTGTTCTGGGAACTTACATTAGCGCAGCCAATCTCAGAAGTAAACCATGTATTAACATTTCGAAACGAACTATTAATATGGCAAATCGTTAGACAAACGAGCCACCCAGATCTTTAATGAAAGTGTCAAAAAACGTAACCGGGAAGGTCGACGCTTCGCCCGGGCACGTAATAGAGCCGCACCAAAACCATAATATTGACACGACACCGACGAAAAGCAGTCCCGGCAGAAGGGGGTAAAACACGGTGGAAGCGTCATGATAAAAGGGTGACCAGATGAAGGCTTTTCTAGTATGGCTGCGAAACCTGACCGCATACCAACAATTCAGCTTGGTACTGGCTTCGGCAGTCATCTCTGCGACACTCATTGCCCCGGTCATTTTCTATGCTGTTGAGGGAGAAATTCCGCTGGGAGTTTACGTGGCGGCAGCGGCAACCGCAGCGTTCGTAGCCTCTCCACTCATCATGCTGTTTGTCGCCATTGCTCGGAGCCTGGTGAAGAGCGAGGAGAAAATGGCCATCGTCACCCGCGCGAACAAACGCAAAAACGCGATATTTCGCTCGCTGTTGGACGCCAGCGTCAGCATGCAGACTGCGCACGAATTATCCGATCTCATGGACAGCGTATTGCAACAACTGGCACAGCTATTTCCGTCCAACCGATTCGCTGTCATCGTACGGAGTCACAGAGCCGACATGATACTTCATCTGTCCGCCAGCGGAATCGACGACAGCGAAAAACGCATTCTGATCGCATCGCACGAAGCCCTGATGGCTGGCGACAACGCGGATGTCGAGCGCGCCCTGCGCGAACGCCACGAAGGATCTCGCGCCAATCCCACAGATGATATCAGGTGGTATTTTCTGCCGATGCGAGCAAGCGGCGAGCAAACCATCGGCACCTTGGTGATTAAGGGCCCGCCCCTCAATCAGGAGTCGTTGGAAATCGTCAGCATCTTTCAGGATCAGCTGTCCGCGGCAACGGCAACCAAGTTGTTGGGCTTGGAATTGGAGAAGCTGGCCAACACAGACCCGCTCACGGGTCTTTTTAACCGCACCTACTTCCAGCGTGAACTCGACAAGAAAATCCGGCTTAAGCGTGAAACGCCGGAACTGGATTTTTCTCTGTTAGTGGTGGACGTCAACGGACTAAAAGAAGTCAACGACCAACTCGGCCACCAATCCGGGGACGATCTTTTAACGTCGGTAGCACGATTATTAACCCGTGCTTGCCGGTCGGAAGACGCAGTATGCCGCATCGGCGGCGATGAGTTCGTGATTCTCTGCCCCGGGACTTCCACCAGACAAGCGATTCATCTCGTGCAACGAATCAAGGAACGCAGCACGCTGAGCGAACGGAATTACCGCACCCCTGAAAATCGCGTAATAACGATACCCTTGAGCCTCAGTATCGGCATGGCATGCTCTGCCGATACTGCTCCGGAGGACATTTATCGCGTCGCAGACGGCAAAATGTACGACGACAAGAAAGCCTACTACCAAGACGTTGCCAACAGTTAATGGTCGACCGCCTATGATGTGCGTGGAAACTCGGGTCAGGCACGCCCGGCGACAGGTCCAAGGATTAAAAAGGCCTGCTGCTGATCCGCGCGAACGCTCACAGCCAGCAGGCCACGAGAGGATCACGCTGAATCGATCTCGGAGCCCGTTTGGTTGAACGCCCACTCGGATCAATTCAGCATTTGCCCCCTGGAAGATCGTTACAGGAGCTCGGCAACGCCCGCACGTTCTTCCAGCAACTCCTGGTAGGTCGCGTCCATACGGCTGCGGCTGAAATCGTTGATGTCCAATCCCTGAACGATCTCGTAGGTACCTTTGGCGCAAGTGACGGGGTAGGAGTAGATCACCCCTTCCGGAATTCCGTAACTACCGTCTGACGGCACCGCCATGCTCACCCAATCGTCTTGAGGCGTACCCATAGCCCAGGTTCGCATATGGTCGATGGCGGCAGCGGCAGCCGAGGCGGCTGATGAGGCGCCGCGAGCCTTGATGATGGCAGCGCCGCGCTGCTGAACAGTGGGAATAAAATCGTCTTTAAGCCATGCCTGATCAACTTGATTGACGACAGTCTCGCCCTTGACGGTGGCGTGATGAATATCGGGGTATTGCGTGGCGGAGTGATTGCCCCAAATGGTCATTCGGCGTATATCGTTGACGTGAACACCCAGCTTCAGGGCCAGCTGGCATAGCGCCCGATTGTGGTCTAATCGGGTCATGGCCGTAAAATTGCGACGATCCAGATCCGGTGCGTTGCTGGCAGCGATCAGGGCATTGGTGTTGGCGGGGTTACCGACCACCAAGACTTTGACGTCCCGGCTGGCGTGGTCATTTAGCGCTTTGCCTTGAACCGAGAAAATCTGTGCGTTCGCCTGCAAAAGGTCTTTACGCTCCATACCCGGCCCCCGGGGTCGCGCACCCACCAACATCGCGTAGTCCGCGTCTTTGAAAGCAACAGCCGGGTCATCGGTCGCGACGACGTCCACCAAAGTAGGGAACGCGCAATCGAGAAGTTCCATGACCACACCCTGAAGGGCATCTTGCGCTTGCGGAATTTCCAGCAGCTGCAAAATCACGGGCTGATCTGCTCCGAGCATGTTGCCAGCCGCAATACGAAAATTCAGCGCGTAGCCAATTTGGCCGGCGCCACCGGTTACCGCAATACGTACTGGCTGCTTCATTGCATTCACTCCTTATATGATCGCGTTCTGGCTCCGCTTGGCGTTCGCCCGGACCCCCCATGCCATAAAATTCGACGGCGGCAAAGTCTATCAAAAACCCCAGGCCTTTGACGACTTGAACGGATAGCCTCAACCGTCGCCCAAGCACTCGGAAAATAGCCCAAGGACGGTGCCGTCGGGTGTTTGAATGCGTCCGTAATAGCCGTAATTCGGTATGGTTTGAGGCGACTCGATGATTTCGCCGCCCAGTTCGACCGCTTTTCGAAGTTTGGAACGAATGGCATCGACGCGGACAAAGCCCTGGCAATCGCCTTCACCGACTCGCTCGGCACATTGCAACAAGCCGATTTTTGGGCCTTGGTCGGGGACGCATTCGGCGAACCGAGACCCCATCGCCCGAAACTGCCAACCGAGCAGTTCGCGCAGAAACTCGCAGGTGCCCAGCAAATCGCGACACCGCCATTCAACGTGCGATAAGACGGCCTGGGCGGTCATGCATCTTCCCGAACAACGTCATCGAACTGTAAGACAAAATCAGCGCCGAACAAGCCCGCCGGCGTCTGAAATCCCGGCCTCCCGTCGCCGCCGGCCACCCGTCTGGCCAATTCCAGCGCCGTCCAGGCGGTCAAAGTGTAACCGTTCGGCAGCCGCAAGATCGCCCGCTGACACGCCCCCGACGGATTACAAGCCTCCCCCCAGACAATCGTCGTCGCCTTCGCCCGCGTTTGCGCATCGGGGCCGGCGGGACGGGCGTCAACGCGTTGTTTAAGAAAATCTTTCACGAACCGGGGCCGCAAAGCCCACGAAAAGTAGCGCATCATACGCATCGCCGCAGCCATTAAGGACGGCACAGCAAGATAAACGCAGACATTGGGTATGCCGGTGGTGTAAAACGCCGTGGAAACATCACCCCAGGGAATCGTCACGGCCGGCCTGGAGCCCCACCCCATATCAATGTTACGCCGACGATAGGCAGTCGGGACCGACACCAACTCACCGTTACGGCGTACCATACCCCCCTGATCGATGCTCTCGATCATGGTCACTGCAGTCCCGTGCGAGACCGCATCCAGTCCCGTAAAGGCCAGTGACAATTCGGTGGCATCGGGCAGCTGAGCTTTGAGATAGGCGGCCATGCAATCGGTGGGGACCACATCGAAACCGCACCCGGGAAGCAACGTGACGCCGACATCGCGCGCTTGCTGGTCGCGTTTGGCGAGGTCCTCGAACACCTCAATCTCGCCGGTAATGTCCAAGTAGTGGACTTGGTTTCGAATGCAGCCATCGACCATCGGTCGGGCCGTGCGGACAAACGGGCCGGCACAGTTCAAAACAGCCTGGATTCCATCCAGTCCCGCATCAATGGACGCCGGAGAACCCAGATCAAGTACGCGATATTCCCATCCGTATTGTTCTGCTAAGGGCTGAAGACGGGCCTCATCCCGGCCTGCCAGGATCAGCGACAGCGCCTGGCCGGCGGCATGCTCCAAAATAAGTTTCGCCGTGTAACCGTAAGCACCATAAATGAGGATATTTCCGGCCATGGGCAAGCATCTCCAATCGACCTGAAGGATATGTTCCGTGAGGGGTTATGGGCCGAGGCACTAGCCTCGCCGACGTGACCAAATTAACAAACCGCTCACGGCGAGCAAGAGTAGCGCGAGCGCAACCAAATCCATCAACCAGGGCCCCCACCACCCCAGGATACGACCGGAATGGGCGTCGGCAATCACGCGCTGCCACGTGAGTACGCGCTCTCGGTAGGAGGCTCTGATGGCAGCCTGCTGTTCGACTTCCAGCGTCACGGGGTCGGACCACGACACCGAAGCATCAGGTGCGCGCGCCCATACGAGCAGATCGCCATCGGCCACAAAAATCTGTTGTGCCGAGGCTGCAGCCAAATGACCGTTACCGAGTAAACCGATGCGCGTAACCGGTCGCGGGACTCCGTGAACGGCTTCAATACGCTCGATGATGCGGCCGGCATCATCAAACCACAGCAGCTGATCGGGAAACGCCACGATGATACCCGGCGCCATGGGCACGGCCCCCACCGGCGCCATCGGCGCTTCGCCGACCCACCGGCCATCGAAATAGATCTGCCCACCTAACGTGACAATGGTATGACCGGCCACACGATAGCCGACCAGATCCGAAGGCGCTTCGATACCGTACCAGTCCAGCAGACTGTCCATACACACGTATCGTTCGCTCAAGCCGAAACGGTCCGCATGATGCATCAGCCAGCCGCTGACCGCCAGAAAGACCAAAAAGCACGCGGCGCCGAGACCGACGTATCGATGGAGGTGATATCGGTTCACTCGCCACCACCCGAATCCATCACCGCGCTGTGAAACAGCAGCGCCAGGCGAGAGACACGCGTCAGGGCGCGCGAGGACAGGGTCGCGCCGGAGATACCGTCGATCGTTCGGTCAAGGGCGAAATCGTCTTGGACCAGCGCGGCCCCCTTGAACTGCCGGGTAAAGTACGCGTGCCGGACCTCGCCGCCCCGGCTTTCTCGATAAACCAGTACCCGGACCCGCTCGATACGAGCATCCTCCACGACAATTCCCACCGTGATCGGTTGCTCTTTGCCGATTTCGTCAAGAATCCACGCCGTCCGATTCCCATCCTGCCAATATCGAGTCCGTAGGAACGGCACCTGATGACCCAAAACCGACCCGGCCTGATCACGCAGCGCATCGGTCACCCACAAGACTTCGGGCGCCGGCTCGAAGCCGTCGAACGCCTCGTCGACGAACTGCTCCGGACTCTGATAAGTCGTTTCCGCCCCACCGACCAGGACTACCCAGAACAGCAGCACGCCAGTCACTCTCGCCGCCAGTTTTCGCATGGTCCCTATTCTACTCAACAAAAAGCACGGCAGCGGTTTCAACGCTGCCGTGCTCGTGGCTTGCCTGTATCAGAGCTTCGACGTCAGAACTGATAGCCAATTCCCAGATTAAAGCCGTCGAAACCGTCAGCTCCTTCCGGTGCGTCCTGCCATTGGTAGTCGGCTTTGAGCACAACCTGCGGGTGGGGCCAGTAGTTGACGCCGACGTCTACTTGGCTGTAACTACTGTCCACGTCGTCGCCTGCCGCGTTGTCCCACTCGTTATAGCGAGCAAAAACGCCCAATTGCTCCCCGAAACGCCAGGAAGGCTCAATGTACCAGCCGTCTTGCACGTCGCGACCGACCAGCTCGGCGGCATCACCGTCCAGATCCCAGCGGGCATACAACGCACGCAAACCGAGAGGTCCACGTTGGTAAATGGCGTGGGTCTCAACCAGGGTGGCGGCCGTTTCTTCCGGGCCATCGCCTTGGGTGATATCGGACTGGTATTGCCCAGTCAGCGCCAACTCCAGCCCTGCCAGACCGCGCCATAGCAGACGCGCGGTACCCGCCAGATCATCGGCATCCGCCTCCGAGACTTTCTGCCGAGCACTGCGGATATTGAAGTCGTCGGTTTTCAAACCGGAGTGCAGCGCCACATCGTAACGCCAACCTTGCCCGAATTCTCCGTTCAGCGCCGCGCCGCCCTCCCACCAGGTGGTGGGAATAATGTTCTTCTCAACCGGGTTTCGCTCAACACCAAAGAAAGTAGGCGGCTCATGCGTCTCGTTTAGAATACCCACCGGCAGGAGAAACAAGCCGCCCCAAACGCGAGTATGCTCAGCGAGATCGAATTCAACATAAGCCTGCTCGAGCTCGACTTCCCCCTCTTGGCCATCGCCGGCCACGGCATGCTCCAATTCAACCTCTGATTTGAAGCGAATTCGGTCGCTGAAGTCGTATCCGAAGAACAGCACGAAGCGGTGGAAGTCGATTTCCCGCTTCTTCTCCCCGGATTCATCACCTTCAAGATAGTTGTAGTGAAGCTCGCCATAACCCCCGATATGGACGTTATTGGTCGAGCTGCCTTGTTCTGCTTCCAGCATCGAAACCGTCGCATCCAAGCGCTGTTCCGTTCGCTCTAAACGCTCGCGAAGCTCGTCAATTTCTTCATCGGTCGCCGCGCCGACCGGGCTTATCCCTAATGCGACCATGGTGAGGCCCACGGCACCCGCTGTTGTCCACTTATTCACGCCCACGGACACTATTCTCCCTGCCGAAATGATGATGGTTGCGTCGGTGTGATGACACCGGGGAGAAAACTATACGGCGATGATAACCGTAACGCAAACAATTATCATTTGATTTTAGGCTGGCTGCCCGAAAACCAACCCATCCGCTGAAGCGTTTGCATTCGTCGCTTGTTCCGATAGGCTACCCTCTCGCGAACCCGATCAATTCACTGTCTTTCGACAACCCGTGACCCAACCAGCACCCAACTCCCTTTGTATTTTGCGATTGTCGGCCTTGGGCGATGTCACCCACGTCTTGCCGATCATTCACACCCTACGGACCCACTGGCCAACAACACGGCTCACTTGGGTCATTGGCAAACTGGAAGCCCAACTGGTGGGGGACTTGCCGGACGTGGAGTTCATCGTCTTTGACAAATCTGCGGGATGGCGGGGCTTTCGTGATCTTCGCCGTCAGCTCGCCAATCGACAGTTCGACGTGGCGTTGTTGATGCAGGTCTCGTTACGAGCCAATTTGGTGGGCATCGGAATCAAAAGCCCGCTTCGCATCGGCTACGACAAACAGCGCTCCAAAGACGGCCACGGCCTGTTCGTCAACCGGCGAATCCCGGCAACTCATGGCCAGCACGTGGTGGACAGTTTTTTCAGTTTCTTAAGCACAGCCGGCTTGGAGGCACGTGAGCTCAATTGGAATCTGCCCATACCGGATTCGGCGCGGGCGTTTGCCGAAACCCATCTTCCCGGCCAAGCACCCACGCTGATCATCAACCCCTGCGCCAGTCACGCTCGCCGCAACTGGCTGCCGGAGCGTTATGCAGCACTGGCCGATCACGCAGCAAACGTTCACGGGATGCGGGTGGTCCTATCGGGCGGCCCGAGTGCCCTGGAGCGGGAGATGGGCGAGATGATCACGACCCACATGCAGTCCCCGCCGATCAACCTCATCGGTAAGGACACGTTAAAACAATTCCTCGGGCTGTTGAAAAAGGCCCATGTGCTGATCACGCCGGACTCGGGACCGGCGCATATGGCTGCCATCACCGGCACACCCGTCCTGGGACTATACGCCGCCAGCAACGTTGAGCGCAGCGGGCCCTATTTCAGCCGTCAATGGTGTGTGAACAAATACGACGAGGCAGCCAATAAATTCAAAGGCAAACCTGCCGCCACGCTGCCTTGGGGCACCAAATTGGAATACCCTGGCGTGATGGACCTCATCCAGGTCGAGGAAGTGAAAGACAAGCTTGATAAGTTGATGAAAGACGTCTATTCCCACTCAAAGGGCACTTGAACCTTCCCCGCGACGTTGGTAGTCGGCGTAGGATTTTTCCTCGACCAGTTCCGAACCCGTCCGCTGATTGATTTCACGCTTCAGCCGGGCGCGCTCGTCGTTGGTCAGATAGACCGACCGGGCCAACTCGACAAATTCGTCGTCGAATGCCGCCAGCCGTTCCTTTTCGCGAATGGCGTCTTCAATACCCCAAAGGCGTTCGTTAATGCCTCGCAAGGCAGTGCGTAGATCGGCGATATCGATAGCCGCTTGCGGCGATGCTTTCCAAACATCCGATAACAATCGAAGTTCGCGGCGAACATTCTCGAGCTTGCCGGGATCGCTGATCAGCTCACACTTGATTTCCAAGATGGTGATTTTATCGATGAGCTCGCCAATCGAAATGGGTGCTTGTAGTTGGTTCATCCAAAATCCCAGAAACGATATTAAACGCCCTAATGGGACGCTGCAGGTGGACCCGGGATATTAGTCTGCGCATGACGATGGAGGCAAACGTCGCCATCCGCTCGGCGGCGGACGCTCGTCGCCCCCCAGAGGCAGCAAAGGCGCTACAGCCAAGCCGGCCGTAGCGCCTTGCCGTTTGACCCAAACCCGCCTAGTCGGCTCGGGCCAGTGCCGAAGAGGTCACGCTATCGAACCGCGGGGGATCATCCATGGCCTGAACGAAGCCTTCAGGCCCGGCCCCTCCGACGGTCGCTGGGAACCAGAGCACCGCGGTGATATCGATATCGAGCTTGCCAACCGGCAGCTTGGTGACGCGAAAACCGAATCGGGGCAAAGCCTCCGGGAAATCCTCGTACTCATAGGAATTCTCCGGCGCCACCGAATCCTCATACATCCCGATACCTTCCACGGGCCAGTCCCGGGGCACGTCGAATTTCAACACCACGTCCCAGCCGCGGCCGCTCTCCAGCCACAGCCATGTCCGGTCGGGAATGTGGATATCCTGCTGCTCTTCGGCCGGCGTTTCTTGAGCATCGACATCGTGGTAGTGTCCGCTCGGATTCACCGCCGCGACGAAGCGCCCTCCGCGCAAATCGTTCATGTCCAGATAAATGTCGATAATCGGTCGATTCAACACCCGCGTTAAGATTTCGCCGCCGGGAATGTGCAGCTTGACCGGCAAAAAGATGCCCTGATCGTAAAGCGTCATGTCCGTCACGATGCGGAAGACCGGAATACCGGCCACCACCACCCAGATTTTGAGTTTGAGCACATCGCGAACCGGCCCTCTTTTCACGCCCACCAACTCGGCCTGCAAATTAGGCAACCCCACTTCGACCCGCGGCCATCGTGTGATCACGCCGGTCGAGAGTTCCAGAACCAAGGTATCCAACACCCGGTGTTCGGGGGTAGGGCCTGCGTTGGCGCGGAAATCTTCGAATATCAGAAGATTGTCCGGGTTGTTACGGAAATTGTAGAACGTGGTGTCGGCGATCAGGCGATCCGTGTCGTAGTTGACATAGTCGGTGGTATCGCGAAGCGAAGACCCCTTGACCACGTAGGCGTACCGGGTGGTGCCATCGAAACTCAGTTCAAGCTCGTCGACAATGCGCCCTTCTGGAACCGCCATAGTTTCCGGGTCGAATCGCTCGCCCCCGGTATCCCGATACATAAAAACGAACTCGTCCACGGCATCGAAAACCCCGGCGGTTCCGTCCACATCACCGGAGATACCCTGCTCATAGACCCAGCCGTCGGTATCCCGCTCGTCAATTTGAAACGGAATCGGAATCAACCGACCGGCGCGCACCGCCATGACCGAATAGTCCGAGATCGGACCACCCACAAGCTGCGGTAGCTCCTCCCCTTTCAGCGTCACCGCATAAACCCAGGTAAAATGCGTCAAACCCAAGCCAGAGACCATATCGTCCCATTGCTGGGTCGAGAGGCGAAAAGAGTAGTCTCGCTCCTTGGCCATCAGACTCGGATCCGCGCTCAGCGCTCCCATGAATTGCTCAAACTCACCATCATCCATGCTCCCGTACGGGGCGATGCCCCAGGCAGAACCACTCAACATTAGGGGCAATAGCGCACCCCATATCCAAGCTATCGATCGCTTGATCATCCGTGAATCTCCTCCGTCGTTTTATCATGCGCGTCCAGCCGGGCGGCCGAACCACGGCCAACCCGGACTGTTGCGGCAGACGTTCGCAAACGGGGTAACCGTTAAGTCAATTGAGGACGGTTTGAAAAAAATTTCCAGTCTAATTAGTCAATTGAAATAAAACGCGATATGAAAGAGCAGCGGAAAGAAGGGCCAAACACCGATGTCGGTACGGGCCCCATGGGACAACCGGTGATCGTATCGGGCGGTCAGACGGGAGTCGATCGGGCGGCTTTAGACGCGGCTTTGGCCATCGGTTGGCCATGCGGCGGGTGGTGCCCGCAAGGCCGGCTTGCGGAAGATGGCGTGATCCCGGACCAATACCCCCTAACAGAGTTGAAGCGCGGAGGATACGCGGCACGGACACGGCGCAACGTGGAAGACAGTGACGGGACCTTGGTCATTTACTTTGGCCGGCCCAGTGGCGGGACGGCGTTAACGGAAAAATACTGCCGACAAACACAACGCCCACTACTGAGTGTGAACGGCAATCACACCCCACCGAGGGAAGCGGCTCGCGCCATTGCCCGATTCGTTCGAACACACAACATCACCCGGCTTAACGTGGCCGGGCCGCGGGCCAGCGGAGAACCCAAGGCTTACGACTACACGCGAAAGGCGCTGGGCAGCTATCTGGAAGGTTTAGAAAAAGGCGTTTCTAGAACGAAACAACCCACGTAGGTGAACTCACAGAGCCGTTATTCTTGGCCATCGGATGCAGCCACCGCGTGGTAGGTTTCTTTTGTCAGCAGAAAACGCAGCTTGCCGTTCTCGATTTCGAACGGGCTGCGCGCACGGGCTTTCACCGGGCCGGTTTCGTTTTCTAAAACCACCACGCCCGATTCCGGCAAAGACCACCGTCCAATCTCGCCATTGGAACGCTGATAGCGCCCATCGGGGAAAAACTCGACGACCGCTCCATCGTCGGTCTTTTGCCACGCACCCACCAAAGGTGAGGCAGCCAAGGCTTCGGCCACTTCTTCGCCCTGCTCCGACGAACAACCTGCCGTCAGCATCACTGCGAGGAAAAACAAGACCCATGCGAGGTGATTGAACTTAGTCATGATCTGATCCGTGTCATTGAGATAGCCCACCCGGGAATCGGGGCATTATGCGGCAACAAACGTGTGGTGTCGAAGCACCGCTTTAACGTTTTTGAAGCATCCGTTATGGTGGCTGCTTTGCTGACCATCTTCGATAATCGCATCGTCACGCAGCACCGGTTTCGACAAACCCGTCCAGGCCAAGCCGGCCTGAGACTCTAAAGCCTATCTAGAGGAGTAGACCGTGAGCAAATCACGAAATCTGTTCACCGAAGAACACGAAATGTACCGAGAGACCTGTCGGCGTTTCTACGAGAAAGAAGTCATCCCCTACCACGACCAGTGGGAAGAGGATGGCCAGGTCTCCCGTGAGGTATGGCTCAAAGCCGGGGAGGCGGGATTGCTTTGCATGTCGCTGCCGGAAGAGTACGGCGGCTCCAACGCCGACTTCATGTTCACCGTCGTTCAAGCCGAAGAACAAAGCCGTGCCGGCACATCCGGCCCCGGGTTCATGCTGCATAACGAAATCGTCGCCCCTTATATCTTCAAGTACGGCAACGACGAGCAGAAACAACGTTGGCTGCCGAAAATGACGCGGGGCGAAATGATCGGCGCCATCGCCATGACCGAACCCGGCACAGGCTCCGACCTGCAAGCGGTCCGGACACACGCCAAGCGCGAAGGCGACCACTACATCCTCAACGGTCAAAAGACCTTCATCACCAACGGCTACATGTGCGATTTGGTGATTGTCGTGTGTAAAACCGATCCTGAAAAAGGCGCCGGAGGCATCAGCTTACTGGTGGTCGAAGCCGGCACGCCGGGATTCGACAAAGGCCGAAAGCTGAAAAAAGTCGGCATGAAAGCCCAAGATACGGCGGAACTCTTTTTCGACAACTGCAAAGTACCGGCGAGCAACCTGCTGGGCAAAGAAGGCGCCGGCTTCGGCTACCTCATGAGCGAGTTGGTTCAAGAACGGCTGCTGATCGCGATGGGGTCTATCACCGCCAGCGAGTATGTGCTGAACCACACCATCGAGTATGTGAAAAATCGTGAAGCTTTCGGGCGGCCGATTTCCAAATTCCAAAACACGCGATTCAAGCTGGCCGAGTTGAAAACACAGGTGACCATCGGCCGGATCTTCGTCGATCGCTGCCTGGAGTTGCACATGCAAAAGAAACTCGACGTCACCACCGCCGCAATGGCCAAGATGTGGACCACCGACCTCCAGTGCGCACTGACGGACGAGTGCGTCCAACTCCATGGGGGATATGGCTACATGCTGGAGTATCCGGTCGCCAAAGCGTTTGTGGACGGGCGCGTTCAAAAGATCTACGGCGGCACCAACGAGATCATGAAAGAACTCATCAGCCGCAGTTTTTTGTAGGCCGAATTTAGCGCTCTAGAAAGTACTGTACGGTCGAGACCACCCGGACGATCTTGTGAATCTGGGTGGTCTCGTCGGCATAGCGAACCGCATCGCGCGGTTTGATCACAAAAACGCCCTGATTGGCCCGGCGAATCCCACCCAGCGGGCTGCCGCTGTCCTCGGCGAACTGTTCGGCCGCGGCCCGGGCATTGGCGGTTGCCGCTTTCAACATCTCCGGTTTGATGTCGTTCAAACGGGTAAACAAATAACTCACGCCACTGGATTGATCCCGGCTACCCAATACCACACCTTGGCGTGCCAGCTCCCCTACCTGGCCGTTCAGGCTCGCCACGCGCTCAACGTCCTCACTTCGAATGATCACGCCCTGACGCAGAATAAATCGCGGCCCACCGGTCTGTTGCTGGTAAGGGTTCGACAGCCGGTCGGTCACTTCCAGCGTCGTCAAACTCAAGGCGTCGGCGGGCAAGCCGCCGGCTTCAACGAATCGTCGTACCGCCACGGTGCTGGTTTCGATCTGACGTTGAACGGCTGGCAGATCGTCGCCATTGGCAATCACCTCCAGCGACCACAAGGCCAGATTCGCCCGCACCTCACGCTCGGCCAGCCCCTTGACGGTGACATATCTCGCATCCGTCCGACCGGCATAAAAGCCATAGCCCGTCGCGATCCCCGCAACAGCAATGCCCAAGGCAACAAACATGGAGGCAAGCAGGAATCGAGGCTGGCTCATCGAAAAAAACTCCGTGAAGTCAGCGAACGGCAGCGGGTCGAACCCTCAGCTATGGGAGTGCCCACCGGGGCCACAGCCGCAGCGGGTTTGGCCACACGGCATCGTTTGGGGCAGGGCGCGCTTCGCACCCGAGACAAAATTCCCACCCGTAATCAGCCGCTCGACGGGCGCATCGGCCGGGGTATCGCCGAGTTGCGCGCCCGCAGCAGCGCACAAATCACCCCAAGTCTTCAACTCCGCGCTGACCCCGTGCCAGACCGAGATGGTCTGATCGTTGGCCGAACAACGATAGTCATACGTTGGCATAACTGACTCCTGCTGTTTGAGCGAACACGGGATATAACCCCTCGCCGCTCAAGGATGGGCGACCTGCCACGGCTTAGCGGCTTGAGCAGTTGATTCTAGAACGATCACGGGTAGCCGCCAACTCCGCGAAATCTGGCTCGCGACTCAACTTTGCTGAACAGCGCTTGGACTCCGCCCAGAATTGTAGCTATCTTGCCAGACCAATCACCTCCAAAATGTTTAGAAAGTCGGACCAAGGAGTGTCGGCCGTGCGAACAGACGTTTTTACCTGGAAAGAGGATCGACCCTGGCCCAATTGCCGGCTAAAACGCGGTGCCATCGTCGGCCACACCACGCCCCACAGCACCAAACTGTGGCTTCGGACGGGATACCCGGGAGACTATCAACTGTTGCTTTTTCCAATTAACGCCGACAGCGAGGCGCTTCGACAGCAGCTCACTGAGGTGCCCTTGAAGCTGGAAGACTTGCCTGACTCCGTTCGGCGGATTCCGCTGAAGGTGGAAAATTTCGACTCCGATACGACTTGCGTAGTGACCATCGACGAGTTGGAGCCATCGACTGAATACGGCTACGCCCTGCATGGCCGCGATGGAGCGATTGAGCGCATCGTGTTAGGACAAGACCGGCCTTATCAGTTCCGCACCCTCCACGACGATCCGGGCGCGTCATTCAGCTTTGGTTTCTACTCGTGCCATATGCCCTACAAAGACACGATGTTTCGTAAAACGGATATCGTCAACCAGTCCATGTGGGATTACTTCGATGCCGCGTTGAATCGACAGCACTCCCGAGATCTCCGCTTTGTCATTGGTGGGGGCGATCAGGTGTATACCGACGGAGTCGACAGTCTGAACATCTGGCGATACCTTGCCAAAGTCGCCCGCAAGCAGGACGGTCAACTCCTACCTACCAAAGAATCCATGGTGACCTGGTACCGCGACATCTATCGCGGTTATTGGGGTTTCGAGAACCTTCGGCAGGTACACAGCCGCTACCCGCAATACATGATCTGGGACGATCACGAACTGGGGGACGGCTGGGGGTCCTACCGACTGAGCGGCAATCAGCAGGACGAACTGAACGAGTTGTTCGACTACAAAAAAGCCGGCTTGACCCGAGACGAGGCACTGATCCTAATCGGGGAGATGAAAAAAGCGGCATTTCAAGTCTACGACGAATACCAGCATGCACATAACCCCGATACACCCCAGGGACAGTTTGACTACGACTTCCGTTGCGGCCGTGCCGCCTTCTATTGCCTGGATGGTCGCGGGCAACGGGATATCAACCGAAAATCACGACGAGTGCTAGGAATCGCCCAGTATCAACGCTTCAAGCGCTGGTTGGAGGCACGGGATCCGGCCGAAACACCTTTTCTGTTCGTGATCTCGGCCGTGCCCATCATGCATCTGGCGACCGTTCTGGCCAACGCCGACGACACCATCCTGGCGGATATCGCGGACCTACAGGACGATCTTCGCGACTCCTGGGAACACAAGCTCCACGATTCGGAACGGAAAGGACTGGTCAAAATGCTTTTCGCGGCCGCGAACAGGGGACTGAAGATCTGTATCCTCAGCGGCGACGTACACACCTCCGCCGCCTTCAAAATGCGCGATCCATCCTCCGGCGCCATCATGTACCAGCTCACCTCAAGTGCCATTACGTATGATAAATCTCGCCCACTCAGCTGGGTTTTGGGCAAAACTGTGTCGGACTGTGGGCGATCTGTCGACGGCTATGACTTCACGCAGCTGACACTTTACACGGCCTGTAACTTTTCAATCGTGCAAGTCTTTCCGGAGGAGCAGACCGTTTGGTTCCGATTGTACGGCAAGCAAACCGTGTCAGACCCAAAAGAAGAAGCCGCGGACCTGCCGGTCAACAGCGCCCTCACAAACCTTGAACTACGGTTCTAGTCGGCCGTGCTCGGTCGCCACAGTGTTTGTCGGATTGTCGGGACAAAACAACACACGCAAGCCAGCGGCTGTCACGGAAGAGGCGCTGTATAACCGCGCTGTCACCATGAGCGAAGCCTGATATGACGCCAAGCTAAGCGCTGTGACTCACATTCACGCCCGCGGGGGTGGGCCTGTATGCGCTTACATATCACACACACCACCCGGTACCGATACAGCCGCCCGGTTATTTTGGGGCCGCATCTGGTTCGACTGCATCCACGCTACGACCACCACGTTCGCTTGGAGAACTACCAACTCACGGTCAACCCCACACCCAGCAACCGAACACGCTATCTCGACCCGTGGGGTAACCTGGTCGACCAACTGTGGTTTCAAGGCCCCACCGAATCACTGACAATCCAAAGCGAGTGGGTCGCGCGGAATCACAACCGAAACCCGTTCGACTATCTTGTGGATCGTTCACTCGATCAAGTTCCGATCCTGTATCCGGACCGGCTCGAACGAGGGCTACGACCCTATCTCGTAACGAATCCCCCTGTCGCAGAAATCACGCAGGCTCTCAGCCGGGAAATTGCGGCCAAATCCGGACAAAAGCTTTTGGGTTTCGTTTGTGCGCTCAACGGATATCTGTACCAGAACATCGAGCGCATCGTGCGCGAACAGGGACGACCACAGCGGCCAGAAACCACGCTGGAAACCGGCCGTGGAGCTTGTCGCGACCTGGCGGTCTTGTTCCTTGCCCTCTGCCGAGCCCAAGGCCTGGCGGCGCGTTTCGTGAGCGGCTACCAACACCGGGATACGCCGAGACAGCGTCGCTATCTCCATGCCTGGCCCGAAGTCTTTGTCCCGGGTGGCGGGTGGCGGGGCTTCGATCCCACCCATGGCTTGGCGGTGGCGGACAGACACATCGCCGTCGCAGCCGCCGCTGATCCATCCGACGCCTCGCCCATCGACGGTACGTTCAGCGGCACAGCGCAATCCGATATGGAGGTCCAGCTGCGTATCGAAACGATCGGGGGATAAACCCGGCGCCACGGTCGATGTCATCAAGCGGGTGTCAGCCGCTGACCGCAACGGCGGCAATCATACGCCGCGCCCCGTTCGATACGGTGGTGACGGATACTGGTCAGTTCGACCGGCCCGCAGCCGCAGCGATACCGATAGCGACGCAGGCGGCGTTGACGGACATTACGCGTATCGAAAGGGTGGCAACGTCTCGCCGGTGCACCGAGCAGCTCCATGACCATCTTCCAGTGGCGTCCGTGGGGCGCGGCTCGCGGCCAAAGCTGCATCACCGCGCAGTGCGCGTATTCGTGCGGCACCACCTGGGCGAGGAACGACGACTCATTCTCCCGCAGCAGAACAGGGTTCAGACTGATTTTTTTTGGGCCGGCGCGGCCTGCAGCACAGCCCCGCAGGGAATACTCCACGGCAACAGCAGCCAGCGGCTTGTCGAGCACTTGCTGCAAGTGGTTTTGCATTGCAACGAGGCGCGCTTCGATGCGCGCCGGCAGATCAGGGTTGGACTCAAGCCAGCGCCTGGCGTCGAGATAGGCCTGCCGCGAATCCGCGAAGGACAAGCGGCCCGAGAGGGGGATTGATCGGAACGAACCGTTGCGATTTGACATGAAACGGCATTGGATATCGGCACGCAATTGCGCCTATCGTAACACGCTGTGGAATAACCTCAGCTCAGGATCGCACGCGTCTTTCGGCGGCGAATTCCGAGCCGCCCTTATTTATCCACAAACGCGCGTTCGATGACGTAATCCCCGGGATATCCGATTCGGGGTGAACTTTCGAATCCCCGCTCATCCAGAATCACGCACAAGTCGTTCAGCATGGCAGTACTGCCACAGATCATGATCCGGTCCGTGGCAGAATCCAGCGGCGGCAGACCGATATCGGAACACAGTTGTCCGTTTTCCAACAGGGCGGTGATTCTCCCCTGATGCTTAAATGGCTCCCGGGTTACCGTCGGATAATAGATGAGCTTTTCTCTGACTTCATCGCCAAAATACTCATTATGCGCCAGTTCGTGGGTGATGAAATCCTGATAGGCCAGATCAGAGACCCGGCGCACCCCGTGAACCAAAATAATCTTTTCGAACCGCTCGTAAGCATCAGGATCTTTAATAATACTCATAAACGGCGCCAGGCCCGTGCCCGTCGACAGCAAATATAAGTGCTTACCGGGACGCAAATCGTGCAGAAGCAAGCTACCGGTGGGTTTGGCGCTGATCAGAATCGAATCGCCCTCTTGGATATGCTGCAGGCGGGACGTAAGCGGCCCGTCCGGCACCTTGATGCTCAAAAACTCCAGGTCTTCTTCATAGTTCGCGCTGGCGATGCTGTAGGCGCGCATCAGCGGGCGCCCGTTGACCTCCAGGCCAACCATGACAAATTGGCCGTTCTCGAAGCGCAGCGCCGAGTCCCGGGTGGTCGAAAAACTGAAAATCGAATCGTTCCAATGCCGAACACTGAGAACGGTTTCCCTATTGATACTTGCCATCGGATATTTTTTCGGTGCCAGGAATGTAAGGACGCGACGCATTTTACCCACAAGCCTGACGCTTAGCACTTAACTTATGGATATATCGATATTAATTACGAACGAATGCAACTGACCGAGCCGCCGATCGGCAGCATCGGCGGCCTATCGAAACAAAATCCCAATTGACAATGATTCGCATTCGTACTAACTTCAACTGGTATCGAAACATCGCGGGGGCCATCGGTGAGTCAGTATGTACGTATGTGTTTGTAAAAGAGTCACAGATCGCCAAATACGCGAACTCATCGCTGAACAGGGCGCGGGAGATCTCGATACTTTAAGATGTCACCTCGGCGTCGCCACCGGATGCGGTAAATGCGAGGAGGCGGCCATGTCGATGATTCATCTCCACGCCAATCGGGGCGATGAAAACCCCGATGCGCGAGCCGCCTAACGCATCGGCTTCGAAAACCAGCGCCCGGTCGGCTATGCATAGACTGAGAAAAAACAACTAAACGCGGCGCCCGGCGGCCCTCACCCGAAACTCAAACGGCACCGTCTCGTGAATTTTTATTGAACCTCTCCCCGTCTCCGAGCTTTTCTTGTATCTTGATCACACTGCCGAATGTTTATCGGCGAGTTCCCTTCTCTCAACGCACATCATGTATCGAAGGAGCGACCCCATGACGCGACTTAAAACCTACTTCATCGCATGGACCGCCGCATTGCTGATTCCATTCACGGTCAATGCCGAACTTACTCCGATGACCGATCACGAGCTGACCCAAGTCAGTGGCCAAGCCTACACCGTGAAACTGGTCGTATCGGACACATTGAATATCAAGTTTAACTACCCCATACCGGATCTCACCGAGCGGAACATTGTGATCGGCACCGTACCGGTGAGCGATCTGGCTCGGGGCGCGGAGGCCCAGTACCCAGGTCTCGTTGAACTGGGTCGGAATACTCTGATCTTGGGAATCAATACCCTGACCGGCGATCTGCTAATCGGCGGGTTAACCGCGCTGCTGGCGATCAACCCGGCCACGGTACCGCTGACTCCGTTCGTCGACCTGCTGCCCACCTTGTCGGTATCCTACGCGCCCTGATCCAGGGTACACGGACAATGGCAAAGCGCCTGCGTATCAGGCGCAAAAAAACGGCCCGCGATAAGCGGGCCGTTTTCTAAGGAAGGTTCAGTCAAAAAGTCAGGAAATCAACCACACGCGATTCCCCGCTACTTAACCTCAGGAATCGGCCAAGCCGATCGAACCAGCTTGCAAGCGGCGAAAAGCCAAGCGGACCCTCTAATGGCCGCCGTGCCCGCCACCGCCGGTGGGTTTATGCTTGCGCGGACCGGGTTCATAGTTTTTCACGCCCCCTAGCGGACGGCCTTGCCCGTCAAGCTTAAAGCCCATCGACCAAGCGCGCTGGTCCATTGCTTCTTTGTGAGCGGCGCGAAACTCGTTGCGCTCCGCTTCGGTTTCAAACTCATGCAGGCGATCACGGTAAGCTTTGCGCTCCCCTTTGGTCATCATCGCCCCGCCGTAGATTTCTTCCTGTGCCAGAGGGTTTGCACTGGTGGTCCGATCCCAGACTTCCGAGCCCTCTCCCACGAAATTCGGTGGCTGGGCATTGGCCGCTACCGTGCTCAGCGACAATAAAATCGCCGCGTTGATCAGGATGTAACCTGCACCTTTGCTATTCATCACTCCAATCCTTTGATTTTTGATAGTTCGAAGACCGGTCGAGCAAAATCGACGGTCCCGATTCATCGACCCAACGTTTAAGACCGGCGCTCTAGGATACCGCCTTGGGTCGGCATCGCAAGCCTTCTATAGCGAATGGCCGGCTCCACGCTGCGCAATGGCCTCGAAGCGCGCTTGGCAACCCAGACACCGCTGCGCTTCCGGCTGGGCTTGCATTCTCCTCCACCCGATCGGTTCTCCGCAGTCACTACACTCACCGAAACCGCCCGCCTTGATTCTTTGAAGCGCGGCTTCCACATCTCTGATTTCATGGATATGGCGGTCGATATCGGCC
>JAXHTV010000020.1:0-16014 GCA_034189865.1 Pseudomonadota bacterium
CAGGATGATGCCTTTGGGCGCAAACGCCCGCAGCGCGTCGGCGCCCATATCCCAGGGGTGAATCTCGCAGTAGACGCCAAGCTCGCGCACGCGCCGGGCGATCAGCTGGGTGTACTGGGAGCCGAAGTCGAGAATCAGGATTCGGTGGGCGTGGATATCGGTCATGATCTATCCCAGGTGCGCCGGGCCCACGGCAATGCAACGAGATACCGGCCCGGCCCGGTGTCTCACAACGGTGACTCAGGCCGGGTCGATGCGGTAGTTCGGGGGTTCTTTGGTGATCAGCACGTCGTGGACATGGCTCTCGCGCATGCCGGCTTGACTCACCTTGATAAACCGGGGCTTGGTGCGCATTTCTTCCACCGACGAACAGCCGGTATACCCCATGCTGGCGCGCAGACCGCCGAGCAACTGATGGACGATCGCGATCAGGCTGCCTTTGTAGGGAACCCGGCCTTCGATACCCTCGGGCACCAGTTTTTCGATTTCCTGCGTGGCATCCTGAAAGTACCGGTCCTTGGAGCCTTCCTGCATGGCGCCCAGCGATCCCATTCCCCGGTAGGATTTGTACGACCGCCCCTGGTAGAGCTCGACTTCGCCAGGTGCTTCTTCGGTTCCCGCGAACAAACTGCCCATCATGACGCAGTACGCGCCGGCGGCAACGGCCTTGGCCAAATCGCCGGAGAATCGAATACCCCCATCGGCAATCACAGGGACACCGTGCTCTTTCAGTGCCCGCGCGACGTTGCCCACCGCAGTAATCTGGGGCACGCCCACGCCGGCGATAATCCGTGTGGTGCAGATGGAACCCGGACCCACGCCCACTTTGATACCGTCGGCACCCGCTTCCACCAATGCCAAAGCGGCCTCGGCGGTGGCCACGTTGCCGGCAATCACTTGCAGATCGGGATAACGGTGTTTGATCAAGCTCACCCGTTCGATCACACCGCGGGAATGCCCGTGAGCCGTATCGACCACGACCACATCCACCCCGGCGTTGACCAAGGCATCCACCCGCGCTTCCGTCTCGGCGCCCGTACCGACGGCGGCACCCGCGCGCAAGCTGCCCTGGTCGTCTTTGCACGCGTTGGGAAAATCGGTCGCTTTTTGGATGTCTTTGACGGTGATCAGGCCCCGCAACTGAAAATCGTCATTGATGACCAGCACTTTTTCGATGCGGTGGGCGTGCAGCAGCGCCATCACTTCGGCGGTGTCGGAGCCGTCCTTCACCGTCACCAGACGGTCCTTCGGGGTCATGATGCGGGCCACCGGCTTGTCCAGCTCGGTCTCGAAGCGCAGATCGCGCCCGGTGACGATTCCCACCAAATCTTCGCCATCCACTACCGGCACGCCGGAGATTCCATGCGCTCGGGTGATCTCCAGCACTTCGCGGATGCTTTGATCCGGTCGCACGGTCACCGGATTGCGGATCACGCCGCTCTCATATTTCTTGACCTTGGCCACTTCCAGCGCCTGACGTTCCACCGGCATGTTCTTGTGAATAATGCCAATGCCGCCTTCCTGAGCAATGGCGATGGCCAGCCGCGCTTCGGTGACGGTATCCATGGCCGCGCTAACTAGCGGCACATTCAACTCAATGCCCCGGGTGAGCCGGGTCCGCAAGCTTACCTCCCGCGGCAAAACGTCCGAGTACTCGGGGAGCAAAAGAACATCGTCAAAAGTGAGGGCTTCCTCAGTGGTCAGCATTCGGCACCTGCCAAAACGGCGAAAAACAGTGCCGGGCATTATAAGTCTCGGGCCCTGTTGCGTAAACTCGCCGCCCATTTTTTTCGTCCCGGATCAGGGGCCGGCGCCTGATTGAGGACGCCGGCGCTTGCCTGCAAACAAGGGACGGCTATCATGGGCGCATGAGTTTCGACCGCCTTCCCACACCGACGCCGGGCGATGCCCGCATCTTCACGGTCTCGGCCCTCAATCGCGAAGTGAGAGCGCTGCTCGACCGCGGTCTCCCGGTATCGTGGGTGGAGGGCGAAATATCCAACTTCGCTGCCCCCAGCTCCGGCCATTGGTACTTCTCGCTGAAGGACGCCAAGGCCCAGGTTCGCTGCGCCATGTTTCGGCAACGCAACCAAGCGGTTCAAGCGCGCCCCCAAAACGGCGCCCATGTGCTGATAAAAGCCCGCGCCAGCCTCTACGAACCTCGGGGCGAATACCAGCTCATTGTCGAGCACTTGGAGCCGGCCGGCGAAGGCGCGCTGCGCCAAGCTTACGAAGCCCTGAAGCGCAAACTCGCCGCCGAAGGCCTGTTCTCGCCGGAACACAAAAAAACGCTGCCCCCTTTCCCTCGCCGTATCGGCATTATCACCTCGCCGACGGGTGCCGCCATCCGCGATATTCTGAACGTGCTCAAGCGCCGTTTTCCGACCATCCCGTTGGTTCTCTATCCAGTGGCCGTGCAGGGGGACGAGGCGGCGCCGCAAATCGTGCGGGCCATTGAAACCGCCACCCGGCGAGCCGAATGCGACGTGCTCATCGTGGGCCGGGGCGGCGGATCGCTGGAAGATCTGTGGGCTTTCAACGAGGAAATCGTGGCACGCGCGATTCATGCCTGCCCTATCCCTGTCATCAGCGCCGTCGGTCACGAGATTGACGTGACCATTGCGGACTTCGTCGCGGATGTACGGGCACCCACGCCGTCTGCCGCCGCGGAGATCGCCGTACCGGACGCCGCCGAGGTGAGCGCTCGGGTCGAACGTTTGCTCAGCCGGCTGGTGACTTGGCAACAACACCGCATGGCGCGTCACCGCGACCGACTGGCGACGCTGGAGGCGCGCCTGCGTCGCTGTCACCCCGCCCAGCGACTCCGTCAGCAAAGCCAACGGCTGGATGAGTTGGAACAACGCCTGGCCCGAGCTATGGAACTGACGCTGGAGCGCCGGCGTCATCGATTAAGCAGCTTGGCCACGCGCTTGGCCGCAACCACACCCACCCATCGGCTCAACATGCTGAGGCAACGGCTTGAGCGGGCGCAGGAACGGCTCCATCGCGCTATGCAGCTGCGCTTGGAATCCAGCCAGCGGCGGTTCCATCTGGCGGCGCGCGCGTTGTCGACCGTCAGCCCGCTGGCCACGCTCGAGCGAGGCTACGCCATTGCCCGCACGGCGGATGGCGTCGTGCTACGCGACAGTCAGCAAACACAAGTAGGCGACCCAATACATATCCGGCTGGCCCACGGCGAGTTGGACTGCGAGATCACCCAAGTTCGAACCGAGCAACATGAACCCTAGACGAATTCTTATCGGCGTTTGCCTGACCCTACTACTGACATGGCCGCTGGCGGCGATAGCCCTGCCCCGCGCCGCCGCCGTGCCTGGGGGAATTGCTGTCATTCCGCTGACATCCGACGCGGCGGAGCCGGAACCTGCCGAAGTTCGTTACGACGGACGGCGGGTACTCACCGTACGCAGCGACGGGCGTTGGTTTGCGCTGGTGGGCATACCTTTGTCTGCGACGGCCGGTGCGCACCGGGTGGTGGTTGCCGACGACGCGGGACCACGTGACGTGGCGTTTGTGGTCACTGAGAAACAATACGCCGAACAACGGCTGAACGTCGCCCCGAAAATGGTGGATCTGGACGCCGAAACCCTGGCTCGGGTGCGAGCGGAAACACCCAGAATTCGCAAGGCGCTGCGACACTGGAGCGGCACACTATTGGCGGACCAAGCCCGCTTGGACTCGCCGGTGGAAGGGCCTTTTAGCAGCCCGTTCGGCTTGCGCCGCTTCTTCAACGATCAGCCCCGAAAACCCCACAGCGGCTTGGACATCGCCGCGCCTGAAGGAACACCTATCCACGCTCCGGCAACGGCTCGCGTGATCGATGCGGGCGATTTTTACTTTAACGGCAACACGGTGTTTCTCGACCACGGCCGTGGACTGGTGACCATGTACTGCCACTTGCAGGCGATCGACGTCAAACCAGGGGATCGACTCAACGCGGGCGAGCGCATCGGAAGAGTGGGGCAAACCGGTCGGGTGACTGGCGCTCATCTCCATTGGGCGGTGGCCCTCAACGGCCACCTGATCGATCCCATGTTGTTCCTAAACACCCAAGGCGACGCGAACACGCCGTAAGCAGCCTGCCCCGCGCCCTGACATAGAGCCATTTTTATTAATCTTTACGCTTGACGTGACGCATCAGGCGACGACGCTTGGCCACTTGGCGCGGGGTTAATTTGTTGCGCCGACCCTCGTAGGGATTTTCACCCTTGCGAAACTCGATCCGCACCGGCGTGCCCCACAAATCCAGTTGTTTCTGGTAGGTGTTGGCCAGATAACGCCGGTAGGTACCTGGGATACGCTCGACCTGGTTGCCGTGTATCACGATCAGGGGCGGGCGCTTACCCCCCTGATGGGCGTAACGCAGCTTGATCCGCCGTCCGCGCACTAACGGGGGCGGATGTTCGACGGCGGCCTGCTCTAAGATACGGTTGAGCTCAGGTGTCGACAGGTCTCGCGTCGCAGCCTCGTACGCCCGGTTCACCGACTTAAACAAATTACCAACGCCGGTGCCGTGCAACGCGGAAATAAAGTGAATTTTGGCAAAGTTCACGAAGGACAGGCGGCGGTCCAACTCCGAGCGCACCGCATCGCGTTGATCGGGCGACAAACCGTCCCATTTGTTCACGGCGATCACCAGCGCCCTTCCGCGCTCCAATACCAAACCGAGCAAACTGACATCCTGCTCGGATACGCCTTCCCGCGCGTCCACCAGCAGCAACACCACCTCAGCACGATCTACCGCCTGCAGCGTCTTGATGATGCTGAACTTCTCCACCACCTCTTTCACCCGGGCCCGCCGCCGAATCCCGGCGGTATCGATGAGCCGATAAGATCGGCCATCCCGCTCGAAGTCCACCTCGACGGCATCTCGCGTGGTGCCGGGCACATCGCTCGCAACCACCCGCTCCTCACCGAGAATGCGATTGATTAACGTGGATTTTCCGGTGTTCGGACGCCCGACCACCGCCACGCTGATGGCGTCAGCGGATGGCTCGGACTCTTCGGTGGTATTGGCAGGAAGCGTCTCGAGCACGCTCCCGATCAAGTCGTAAATCCCATCGCCATGTGCAGAGGAGACTAGAACCGGCTGGCCTAAACCCAACTCGTAAAACTCCGGCGCCACCCGTTCGGCTTGCATCCCTTCGGTCTTGTTGAGCACCAGCGTGGCGGGTTTACCGCTGCGGCGGAGAATCGCAGCCAGTTCCTGATCGTCGGTGGTCATGCCAGCCCGGCCATCGACCATAAACAAAACGTAATCCGCTTCTTGCAGCGCTTTAAGGCTCTGCTCAGCCGTGAGTTCGTCCAGACCCTCGGCCAGACCGCTGACTCCCCCGGTATCCACCACCACGTAGGGCGCCGGGCCCACCTTGCCGTAACCGTATTTCCGGTCCCGCGTCAGTCCGGGAAAATCCGCCACCAACGCATCGCGACT
The DNA here is from genome assembly GCA_034189865.1 of Pseudomonadota bacterium. NCBI lineage: Bacteria > Pseudomonadati > Pseudomonadota > Pseudomonadota bacterium. Next base: position 5,453 of record JAXHTV010000020.1, read on the forward strand.
GCGGGTAAGAAAATTAAAGAGTGTCGACTTGCCGACGTTGGGACGTCCCAGCAGGACAATGACGGGAAGCATGACGATAGTGTCCTCGAATTCTCCGGCCAGACAGCGGATTCCCATCGGGCGATCCCCACGCCGGATATCCGTGAGAATCGCTGTCCTTGCCCTTGCCGCCCGCCTCGCTGACGCGGCCTTGTGTGACGCCGCCTAGTCCTTTTCGCTGACCGTCAACGCGACCAAATCGCCGCCCCGGTCAAGCGCATAGAGTATATCGGCCACGGCCAAGGGACGCGCCGCCAAACCATCTCGGCCAACCCGGTAACGCGCCAGCAAGCGTCCGTCGTCCCGGGACAACCAGTAAAGATAACCCTCGGCATCGCCAACCACCACGGCATCGCCCGCAACTTCCGGTGCGGTCAATTGGCGTTTGTAGAGTCGATCCTGGGTCCACAACGAAGCGCCACTGGCCCGATCGAACGCCACCACATGAGATTTTTCGTCGCTGACGTAAACGCCGTCGCCGCCCACATCAAGGCCGGTGTAACTGGAAATTTCCCGGGACCAAATCGGAGTCCCGGTGCCCACGGCGAAGCGACCCAAGTTGCCCTGATAGTTCACCGCATAAAGGCTGTCGCCCAAAACCCGCAGGTCACCATCGATATCCACCAGACGCTCGATTTCCGACCGACCGCTTGGAACAGAGACCGCCTGTTCCCAAACCAGCTGGCCATCCGTCAGGAGCAGGCCGGCCAGTCGACCGTTGTCAAAACCGGCGATGACCAAGCCTTCGTGAATCACCGGTGCACTTGTGCCACGCAGGGTCAACGAAGGAATCGACCCATCAAAGACCCACCGCCGTGAACCGTCCGCAAGATTTAGCCCAACCACGCGGCCGTCTAAGGTCCGCACGGCCGCGATCCCACCGGATACGGCCGGTACAGCACTAACTTCGCTGCTAAGCATCACCCGCCAACGTTCCTGACCATCCCCGGTGGACAAGGCGACGATCTCACCGTCACGGGTGCCCAATAGCATGGTGTCGCCCCCGATACCGGCGCCGGTGGAGAATCGATACGGTGTTTTTTGGCGCCACAGCTCGGCACCGGTTTCGCCGTCGATAGCGACGACTCGGCCTTTGGCGCTGGCGGTATAAAGACGCCCACCGACCATGGCAATGCCGAGTGCCGGGGCCGCTTCCTCGGCACTTGCCCCCACCGACACTTTCCACAGCCGTTCGACCTGCAGCTGCGGCTCGAAATCGGGCACTTCCGCCGGCGGGTCAACCTTCGACTTGCCACCGAACGAACTACAGGCGGACAGCCCCAATACAAAAACAATCAGTAGTACCCGACTCATTCTGCGGCACCCTCGACGAGGCTATTGAGCTTCATTTCGATCAAGACGCGACGCTGGGAATCAGCCGCCAATAAAGCGGCCTGGTAAGCCTCGCGGGCGCGCGAAGCCTCACCGGACGCGACATAAATATCGCCCCGCAATTCGCTGATCTGGGCGAGGTAACTCGCCGGCAATTCATCTTCTTCCAGCAACGCCAAGGCAGCGTCGAATTGGTTATCCGCCGACAGCAATCGGGCCAGACGAATGCGCGCGACGGCTCGAATTTCCTCCGGCTGCCCCCGGTCGATCACCCATTGCAGAGCGGATCTGGCACCATCCGACTCACCGGCGTCGGCGGCCCGTTTCGCCGCCCACAGCGAGGCCAGGGCAGCATACGGCGTGGCAGCGTAGTCCTCGGTCAACGTCGCCATCAACGACTCGGCAGCCTCGTCATCTTTCTCGTCGATAGCGTTCAGCAACTGCTGATAGTATTCGGAGGCCTGGATCGCCTGACGCTCCTGCGTCTGCTGGTAGTAGCGCCAGCCAAACAATAGCAGCAGCCCCACCGCAACACCTGTCAGCAGGTAGTTACCGTAGTTGCGCCACCAGGTCTTCAGCTGTTCGATTTGTTCGTCGTCCGTCTGTTCCGCCAAAACGCTTCCCTCTTCGATCAAGCAGGCTGATCGCCGTCAACCTGGGTACCCAGCCAACTCACAATGGTCTCCGCCACCGTGTCCAACCCCACCGTCATCTGTTCCCGATCCACCCGCAGGGGTTTGATCTGGGCTTGCCCTGAATTCGCTTCCCGTTCGCCCAAAATCACTGCGATTTCCGCACCGCTGCGATCGGCTCGCTTGAGCTGGGCCTTGAAACTACCACCGCCGCAATTGCACTGCACCCGCAAATCGGGCACTTCGTTGCGCAGCTGTTCGGCCAGTGACAAGCCCACGAGCTCGGCTTGTTCGCCGGCACACACCAGGTAAACCTGGGGCTCCCGCGAAATGCCGGCGTGCCCCGACAGTTCCAACAGCGCCACCGTGCGCTCCAAGCCAAGCGCGAAACCCACCGCCGGGGTCACCGAACCACCGAGTTGGCTCACCAGACCGTCGTAACGACCGCCGGAGCAAACGGCATTTTGCGCGCCCAGCCGATCAGTCACCCACTCGAACACCACGTGGGTGTAGTAGTCCAAGCCGCGCACCAGGCGCGGGTTTAGCCGGTAACGGATATTCAGCCGATCCAACAACTCGCGCAGGCGGTCGAAGTGTGCACGCGATTCATCGTCCAGGTAGTCCGCCAGTTGCGGTGCCGCCGCGATGACCGCCTGCATGGCGGGATTCTTACTGTCCAGAATCCGCAGGGGATTGCTCTCCAAGCGGCGCAAACTGTCCTCGTCCAGCGCAGCTTGGTGATCGCGAAAATATTGGACCAGGACGTCCCGATAGGCCGCCCGGCAAGACGCTGTGCCCAAGGTGTTAATTTCCAGCGTCACGGTGTCGATGCCCAACCGCCGGAAGATGCGGTCGCTAATGGCGATGACCTCCGCATCCACATCCGGACCGGGCATGCCGAATGCCTCAACCCCGATTTGATGAAACTGGCGATACCGACCTTTTTGCGGGCGTTCATGCCGAAACATGGGCCCGGCATACCAAAAACGCTGCTGTTGATTGTAGATCAGACCGTTTTGGATCACCGCCCGAACGCAGCCTGCCGTGCCTTCCGGACGGAGGGTCAGGCTGTCCCCGTTGCGGTCTTCGAAGGTGTACATTTCCTTCTCGACGATATCGGTCATTTCGCCGATGGAACGTTTGAACAGTTCAGTTTTCTCGACGATGGGCAGACGGATTTCCTGGTATCCGTAGGCCGCCAGAACATCGCCGACTGTTTGTTCGATAAACTGCCAGCGCGGCGTATCCTGTGCGAGGATATCGTTCATACCGCGAATGGCCTGGATCCCGTTAGACACCTTGAGTTGCCCTATTTCGATTGGTCGTGTTACGGAGCGGGGATGGTAAACCGGGCGACTTTGTTTCGCCGGGTAAAGGGCGCGGTGTCGAACGGCTGATTGTCCACCGTGATACTCACGCCCGGCGCATTGCCCAAGTAAACCTGCAGCGGGGGTTCGCCTTCGACCCTGGCCTGACTGTCATCAGCCGCCAGCTTGTAAAGCAACAAACGGCCCTGAACATCAGAGACTTCGACCCAGGACTCTTCACGAAACTCGAGATTGACAGTCACCCGAACCGCTTCAGAACCCGTCGCCTGCTCGGTGACTTCAGGTGGCGCCGATACGGCCGGTTGCTCCACCACGCTGTCCTCTGCAACGAACGCCGAAGGCTCATTCACGCCGAGGGGTTGCTCCGGCACAAATGGCGCTTCTGGTGACGACGTCAGATCCGGGATGACCGGCTCCACATCAGCCGATTCGGCGACGACTGCCGGCGGCGATCCTCGATGAGTCGCCGCCGGCACATCAGGCGACGACATCACACGTGGATCCGGCACCACTGGAGTCGCCGGCTGGCGAAGGTGATTGATTCCCCAAACACCCGCCAGCACAAGCAGCAGGAGCACGATCAGCAAACCGGCCAACTGGCGACCCCGACCCACAGCAGCCAGATCCATATCGCGCCGTTCGATGGCGATGGGCGCCATGGTCATCTCGGCGGAATCGTCGGTGCGGGAAGCGACGACCTCGCCTTCCGGAACATCCAACCATCGTGCGTAGCTGCGCAGATACCCGCGAACAAAAGTCTCAGGCGGCAGGCGGGACATATCATTGTCTTCCAGCGCCCTCACCGTCGCCTCGCTCAAGCGCAAAGCCTCAGCGGCATCTTTGACCGTGTGTCGGCGCGCTTCGCGGGCTGCACGCAAGCGCGCGCCTGGCCCCGACTGTTCTGATTGATCCGGTAGCTCGTCGTTCATTGCCGTTGCAGCTCACCCAGTCGTTTCGCCTGGGGTGAGTTCGGGAAACGCGCAGCCAAACGGGTGGCATAGGTCTCCGCCGCTTCCACATCTCCCAGATAAGTTTCCACTCGGTATCCCAACAACAGACTCTCGGCGGTGGGTTGTTCCGCAACATGGAAGCGGCTTAGGAAAGCCCGAGCCTTGAGGTGATCGTTACGCTCGTATGCCAATACGGCCATCTGCCATAGGGCGTCGCCGAACTGAGGGTTCACCATCAAAGCCTTGCGGAAATAATTTTCCGCTTTGTCTTTGTCCGGTACCAGCCGGGCACATACGCCGGCATTGGTATAAGCGAACTCTTGGGTAGTGTACTTGGGGTCTTCTAGCGCCAAAAGGAACTGTTCCTCGGATTCTTCCAAACGACGCTGGCCGCACAAAAACACGCCATAGTTGTTGTGCAAATCGCCACGGTCCGGCGCCAGCCTGATGGCCTTCCGGTAGTTCTCATCGGCCAGTTCCGGCTGCCCCAGCCGGGTATAGAGTTGTGCATAGCCAACATAGGTATCGGGCAGTTTGGGATCCTGCTCACGCGCCCGGTCAAACTTCTCCAAGGCCACGTCGTACTTGCCTTGAGCCAAGTAGTTCATACCCAATTGCGTATTGTAATTGGCTGCCTCGCTGGCATTGACTTCGGGCCGCTGGGGTGCATCACTGACACAGGCAACCAGCCATAGCACCGAGAATCCGACCAGAAATCGCGCAAGATGCTGCTTCATGGCGTCAGGTTCCCTCGCCCATCGGCTTGTACCGGCCCGAGCCGACGCACCCGGTTGAGTACTTTACCAGCCAGTTGCCCACACGCCGCATCGATGTCGTCGCCCCGGGTCCGACGGATTGTGGTGACATAACCCTGCCTCATCAAAATATCCTGGAATGCCGTGATGGTCGCCGGCGTGGACCGTTCAAAGCCCGAATTAGGAAAGGGATTGAAAGGAATCAAATTGATTTTGGCGGGCACATCCTTGAGCAAACGGGCCAATGCACGAGCCTGGGCTGGAGAATCATTCACATCCTTCAGCATGACGTACTCAAACGTAATATGACTTCGAGCACTTTTCCCCGCCATATAACGACGGCAGGCATCGAGAAGCTCGGCGATAGGATACTTTTGATTGATTGGCACCAGTTGATCGCGTAGCTCATCATCCGGTGCATGTAAGGAGACAGCAAGCGCGACATCAGCTGCGGCTTTCAGTTTATCCAAGGCGGGCACGATACCCGAGGTACTGACGGTCACCCGCCGCTTGGAGAGCCCGTAACCCAAGTCATCGAGCAGGATGTTCAGCGCAGGGATCACGTGATTGAGATTGAGCAGCGGTTCGCCCATACCCATAAACACCACGTTGCTGATCACGCGCTCACCGTCTGGGGTATACCCTAAGGCTTTGTTGGCCACCCAAATTTGGGCGATGATTTCTTCTGTCGACAAGTTGCGGTTGAAGCCCTGGCGCCCCGTCGAGCAAAACGCGCACTCCAAGGTACAGCCCACTTGGCTGGAAATACACAGGGTGCCTCGTCGCGCTTCGGGGATAAACACGGTCTCCACCGCATTGCCGCCATCGACCCGAATCAGCCATTTCCGCGTTCCGTCGTCGGAGACACTGTCGAGAATCACCTCGGGCTCACAGACTTGCGCGACCTCATCCAGGCGCGCCCGCAGAGACTTGCTCAAGTTGCTCATGGCCGAGATGTCGCCTTCACCGCGCTGGTGAATCCACTGCAAAACCTGCTGGGCGCGGAAAGGGCGCTCGCCCAGGTTGTCGAAAACCTGGGCGAGGCCCTGCCGATCCAGGCCCAGCAGGTTGATTTTTTGGCTCATCTCCGGTGTGCTCATAAGCGATCTGCCACGGTATCAACCGCGCGGGCAAAGCTCCAAGTCACTGAAGAAGTATCGAATTTCCTGCGCTGCCGTATCCGGGCCATCGGACCCATGAACCGCATTGGCATCGATGCTTTCGGCAAAGTCCCGACGAATCGTCCCTTCCGCGGCTTCCTTGGGATTGGTCGCGCCCATCAATTCCCGATTGCGGGCGATGGCACCTTCACCTTCCAGCACTTGAATCATCACCGGACCGGAAATCATGAACTCGACCAAGTCCTTGAAAAACGGACGTTCGCGGTGAACGGCGTAGAACCCTTCCGCTTGGGCACGGGAGAGCTGTTGCATTTTGGCGGCCACGATTTGTAGGCCGGCTTTCTCAAAACGGCTGTAAATCTCGCCTATCACGTTCTTACCGACGGCATCGGGTTTGATGATGGACAAGGTGCGTTCGACGGACATGGGTTATCTCCAGTTAGGACTCACGCGAAAAATCAGGATATCGCTCAAGAAATCGGTCTATCCGGGGTCCGGCGAGCAAACACGCCGCCGCCGATCATCCCCAAATATCAGAAACCCGCGTTACAACGCGGGTTTCCCAGTCATCACGGGGCGTGAGTTTACTCTCGCAACGACCCGCGGGCAAACGCTTGGCGGATAATGGCCGCCCGCTCAACTCGCGACGCTGAAGCTCTCTCCGCAACCGCACTCCTCATTCACATTGGGGTTGTCGAAGGTGAAACTCTCGTTCAAACCATCGCGCCGGAAGTCCAGTTCCGTGCCATCGAGGAATTCTACGAACTGCTGTTCAACCAAAACCTTGACACCATGGTCTTCAAATACGACGTCGTCTTCGGCCTGTTCGTCGGCATAGTCCAATACATAGGACCAACCGGAGCAACCGGTACGACGCATTCCGAAGCGAAGGCCGATACCATGTCCCCGACGAGCCAAATGCTCCTTGACGCGGTTGGCTGCCGCATCGGTAAGTCGAATTGTCATGGGCTACCCTCTCCTACTTGATGAATCCCGTTCGGTGCCGTTTGCCCAGGCAGGCAAATGACATCTCATAACCCCACTGTTTATCAGAGACATCCCCAATCGGTAAAGGTTTCCCTCCACTGGAACATCAGCGCGGACCGACACACGGGCTCGATTCAGTGACCAAGGCGTGAACGGCATCTTCAACAGTCAGAGCCACACCGCGCTTCTCCGCCGGAAAGGTCAGTGCATCGGCCAAGTCCAGCCCCCGAAAACGGGTCAGCTCCTCTGCGGTTAAACCAACCAGTCGCTCGCACGCCAAAACCACCGCTGCAATGGTGAAAGGACAACCGTAGACGCGATAGCGTGTGTCCACGACCTGCCCCTCCGCCCCCATGCGGACCTGGATGAGCACCTCGGCCTCCTGGGCCATCGAACCGGCCCGCCCGGTGAGCACATCGGGCTCCGACGGCGCCCAAAGCTCCGACATACGCGCATTGATAAAGCGGGCGCGGACGGCTGAATTGATGGGTGAATCATCGCTCACGAGGACGTCAGCACCGTGCCGGGTGATGGCGATAACGCCCGCAACCATCGAATGCGGGAGACCAAATGCGCACCCGTCCGCGCGATATCCTCTTCGCTGGTAAACCGCCCCAATGAGAGGCGCAAGGAGCTGTTCGCCAGCGCGTCGCTGCGGCCAAGGGCTTTTAGGACGTATGACGGGCTCGCCACGGCGGAAGTGCAAGCCGAGCCCATCGCCACGGCCAATTCATCGTCGATGGCCGCCAACAGCGACTCCCCATGCACGTCGGCCACGCTCACATTGAGTATGCCGCTCACCCGCGGCGAACCCTCGCCATTCAGCAGCATCCCCGGCAGCGTCGCCAACTGCCGCCAAAGCTGATCGCGCAGTGCTTGGATGCGCGCTTGTTCCGACGCCATTACATCGCGCGCCAGCCGAGACGCTTCGCCCAAGCCGACGATCTGGTGGGTTGCCAGCGTACCGGGGCGAAGACCGCCTTCTTGCCCCCCACCGTGAAGTACCGGACGCAACCGCAGGCGCGGTCGACGGCGCACGAACAACGCACCGACGCCTTTCGGTCCATAAAACTTGTGTGCGGACAGCGCCAGGCTGTCCAGCGGCATGGCCGACAAATCTAAAGGCAGTTTGCCCACACTCTGCGCCGCATCGACATGAAACCGCACCCCACGCTCGCGGCACATCTCACCGAGCGCGCGGATATCCTGGATCACCCCGGTCTCGTTGTTGACGTGCATGAGAGAGACCAAGGCCGTATCGGGCCGAAATGCCTCGGCGAGCTGCTCAACGCTGACGGCCCCCGAAGCGGTCGGGCTAAGATAGGTCACCTCCCAACCGGCCGCCTCCAGGGCTTTGAAAGGCGCCAAAACGGATTTGTGTTCCGTGACGCCGGTGATGAGATGACGCCCCCGCTCGGCATAGAACCGTGCGATTCCCAGGATCGCCAAGTTATTCGATTCGGTCGCACCGGACGTGAAGATCACCTCGGCAGGCTCAGCACCCAAAAGCGCCGCCACTTCCGCTCTCGCCTCGCCCACCAAGGCGGCTGCCCGCTGCCCATAACAATGGGACACAGACGAAGGGTTACCGAACACACCCTGACGTGTGAGGCACGCTGCCATGCGCTCAGCCACCCGCTCATCGACCGGAGTGGTGGCCGCATAATCGAGGTAAATGGGATCTTGCCCGCTCATGACATCATGATGGCGTCAATCGGATCTCGTGCCGTCCGCGCGATCTGGATCTTCTGGGACGATTTCATCGACGGGCTCGACATCGCAGGCTTCCATTTCCGACAATTGCACGCCGCTCTCGCCGCCCAGGCGTTGAACCGCTTCCGTCAGCGCCTGTACACGACCATCCATGACGTGAATATGATCCAGCAATCCGTTAATGGCGTGCGCTACCGGATCAGGCATTTCCTTGGTTAGACCGTAGGCATCGAAGCCCATTTTTCGGGCAATCGCTTGCCGGTGGGCTTTTCGTTCCACTTGACCGGTCTGGACGATACGAGCCGGCACCCCCACGACAGTGGCGCCGGCCGGCACGTCTTTCACCACCACCCCGTTTGATCCGATACGTGCCCCACGGCCGATGCAGATCGGCCCCAAAACCTTAGCGCCCGCACCGATTACCACGTCATCTTCCAACGTGGGATGACGCTTACCTTGCTTCCAACTCGTCCCGCCCAAGGTCACCCCATGATAGAGGGTGCAATCGTCGCCCACCTGCGCCGTCTCCCCGATCACCACGCCCATACCGTGGTCGATAAAGAAACGTCGCCCCAGGACTGCGCCGGGATGAATCTCGATACCGGTCGCCCAGCGCATCAGATGAGACAACAATCGGGCAACCCACTTGATGTCGCGACGCCAAAGCCAGTGGCTGACCCGATGCGCCCACACGGCATGCAGACCGGGATAGGCGGTCAGTACTTCCCACGTGGTCCGCGCGGCGGGATCGCGCTCAAAGACACACTGAATGTCCTCTCGGATTCGCTCTAGCATGATTTTTCCCCGGGGACCGGATGGCTGACAATCAGCCTCAAGTGCCCCACATTATAGTGTCGTGGAACCGACGGCCGTGAACATTCAACGGCGATTTCGTCCGCCCTGAACAGCACTGAGTATCCCGCGCAGGATGTTCAATTCCACCTGATCGGGCCCGGCTCGATCAAACAATCGTCGCAGCCGGCGCATCAATTGGCGCGGATTGGCGCGATCGAGAAAGCCGATCTCACCGAGTACCTGCTCCAAATGGTCATAGAAATGACCCATCTCATCGCGAGCCGCTTTCGGCGGCTCATCGCCCCGCGGCTGAGGTATGACACCGCCGCGTGACATCATCAATTCGTAAGCGACCACCTGGACCGCAGCCGCCAAATTCAGCGAAGCGTAATCGGCATTGGCGGGAATATGAACACTGACGTGGCAGCGACTCAATTCGGCATTGGTCAACCCGGTCCGCTCGCGCCCGAAAACCAGCGCCGCCGTTTGTTGCTCGGGCAACTCGACTAACGTTTCGGCACAGCAACGCGCATCCATGGCGGGTAAGGAGAGCGTTCGAGTCCGTGCCGTCAAACCAAACACTTGGTGACAACCGGCCAAGGCTTCATCGAGCGAGGCGCAAATCACGGCGCGGTCCAATATGTCGTCTGCGCCTGCGGCCCGAGCCACCGCTTCATCGCCGGGAAAATCCCGCGGACTCACCAAGTACAGCGTATCGAGACACATGTTTTTCATGGCGCGCGCGGCCGCCCCCACGTTACCCGGATGAGAGGGCTCCACCAAAATCACGCGTACCCGGTGGGTCATATCGAAACGCTCCATTCTTTTTTCATCGCGAACCATTATAAGATCGCGTTCTGGTACACGGTCTCGGCCGACTCTGTTATTCTTGCGCGCTCGCGATGGCATC
>JAXHTV010000020.1:16114-43101 GCA_034189865.1 Pseudomonadota bacterium
TATTCTTGCGCGCTCGCGATGGCATCCGCCCATCAGAAGCGTTTACAGGTCTGACTATGCACCCCTTACTGAATATCGCCACGCGCGCCGCGCGCCGGGCAGGCGACATCATCGCCCGACGGGTTAATCAACGGGACGCCATCACGGTCAGCACCAAACAACGCAACGACTTCGTCACCGAGGTCGACCAGATGGCCGAACAAGAAATCATCGAAACGGTCCGAAAAGCGTATCCCGATCATGCCTTTCTGGCCGAGGAGAGCGGCGCCTCCGGCGACCACGAGATCGTGTGGATCATCGACCCCCTGGACGGCACGACCAACTTTATTCACGGTATTCCCCATTTCGCCGTCTCTATCGGTATCCAGCATCGTGGCCGACTTGAGCACGGTGTCGTCTATGATCCCATGCGCCAAGAGATGTTTTCTGCCAGCCGGGGTAGCGGTGCGTTCTTGGATGACCGGCGAATCCGCGTGGCCGGCCAGCGGACGCTGGATCATGCAGTCATCGGGACGGGCATACCGTTTCGCGATTTACGCTACGCCGATCCCTACTTCGACATGTTGAAAGAAATCGCCACCCATTCGGCCGGCATTCGCCGTGCCGGCGCCGCGGCGCTTGATTTCGCCTACGTGGCAGCCGGGAGGCTGGATGGCTTCTGGGAAATCGGTCTGCAACCGTGGGATATCGCGGCCGGTGCACTGCTGGTCCAGGAAGCCGGGGGATTGGTCGGCGACTTATCCGGCCGACCGGAGTTTCTTCACGAAGGCCACGTGGTGTGCGGCAACCCCAAAGTTTTTTCCGCACTGGTCAAACGTATTCGACCCCACCTCACACCGGAACTCGGCGGCGCGAACTAGCCCACCGATTACAGTTGCTCTTTGGGTTGATCGTCTTTGTTCACGGGCAGCAAATTCGCCCGGTTGACTCCCAACATTAGAGCCAAATTGCTGGCCACATAAATAGAAGAATACGTTCCTACCACGATACCCGCCGTCAAGGCGATGGCGAAAGCCTGAATGGCCGCCCCCCCGATGAACAACAAAGCCAACAACACCAACAACGTCGTAAAGCTGGTCATCAAGGTACGCGAGAGCGTTTGATTGATAGAGGCGTTGATGACCTGGGTCGGCGTCACTTTGCGCAAATCGATGAAATTCTCCCGAATCCGATCGAACACCACGATGGTGTCGTTGAGGGAATAGCCGATCACCGCCAACAAGGCGGCCAGGACACTGAGATCGAAGGTGATCTGAGTCCAAGCAAACATCCCGAGCGTGATCAGAACGTCATGAACCAAAGCGGCGACCGCGCCCAGGGCGAATCGATACTCGAAACGCAACGCGACATAGATCAAAATGCCGAGCAAGGCCACCAGCAAGGCCAGGCCACCATCATTAGCCAGCTCTTCGCCGACCTGCGGACCGACAAACTCCACGCGGCGCAAGCTCAGTTGCGGTTCTTGCCCCTGGAGGACGGCAAAGGCGGCGTCGCTGATCCGCTCGTTCTCAATATCATCTCGAGGCGGTATCCGGATCAGCACATCTCGCGACGTACCGAAATGCTGGACGATGGCGTCGGCAAATCCCGCCGACGCCAGTTGGGGCCGAACCACGTTCAGTTCGACCGCCTCGGGGTAGCTGACCTCCACCAAGACCCCGCCGGTGAAATCGATACCAAAATTGAGCCCGCGGATCACGAGCCCCGATAGCGCCGCTATCAGTAGAACCGCACTCAATACCGACGCCAGCTTACGCCGGCCCATAAAATCGATTTTGGACTGAACACGAAACAGTTCCACGGCGACACCCTATACCGCGAGTTTGGAGACCCGACGCCCGCCATAGATCAAGTTGATCAAGGCGCGCGTCCCCATAATGGCAGTGAACATGGAGGTGAGAATCCCGATGGATAGCGTCACCGCGAAGCCCTGAACCGGGCCACTGCCCAAACCAAATAGAACAACCGCGGCGATCAAGGTGGTGACATTGGCATCCGCGATGGTAGAAAAGGCTTTCTCATAACCAGCGTGAATGCTGGCCTGCGGGGAATTCCCGTTGCGAATTTCTTCACGAATACGCTCGAAAATCAGTACGTTGGCGTCCACGGCCATGCCGACGGTGAGCACGATACCGGCAATCCCCGGTAAGGTCAGCGTCGCCTGTAGCAGCGACAACGCGGCCACGATAATCACCAGATTCGCGATTAACGCAACCACCGCAACGACCCCGAAAACCCGGTAGTAAAGGATCATAAACACGACGACCAAGGCCAGCCCGATCAGGATCGCATTGGTGCCTTGCCGAACGTTCTGTACCCCCAGGCTCGGACCGACAGTGCGTTCCTCCACGATATCCACCGGTGCCGCCAGGGCCCCGGCACGGAGCAACAGGGCGAGGTCTTTAGCTTCGGCTTGGTCCAGGCCAGTGATCTGAAATCGCTTGCTGAACAAACCTTGAATCGTCGCGAGGCTGATGACCTCTTCCACCGTTCTTCGGCTCCGGACCGGTTCACCGTCCACCATGAGAATTTCGCTACGGCTCTCGATAAACACCACGGCCATCTGCCGACCCAGGTTTTCGCGTGTGGTCTGACCCATACGCCGGGCACCTCGGCCGTCCAAGGTCACCAGAACTGCCGGGCCACCGGTGTCCTGATCAAAACCGGTGGTGGCGTCCACCAGTTGATCACCTGTCACGATCACATCCCGTTTCAGCAACACGGGGCGGCCGTCGCGATGCTCATATAACCGCGTCCCGATGGGCACGCGTCCCGTACGCGCCGCTTCGAAGGGATCGCCATCCATGTCGGCCAGCCGGAATTCCAAAGTCGCCGTCTTACCGAGAATTTCTTTGGCACGCGCGGTGTCTTGCAAACCAGGCAGTTGAACCACGATCCGCCGATCACCCTGACGTTGAACCAAAGGTTCGGCGACGCCCAGTTCGTTAACGCGGTTTCGCAACGTCGTGACGTTCTGCTGCAAGGCAAATTCCTGGATGTTGGCCGCCTCAGCTTCGGTCAGCGAGGCGACCAAGCGAGTCTGGCTACCTTCCGGACGGGTCAGAGAGAACTCGGGAAATTGCTCTTCCAGCAGTTTCTCGGCGGAGGAGACATCCTCGGGATTACGCAGGTTAATGAGCAGCCCCTCGGCTCGTCGCTCGACACCGGAATAACGAATCCGCTCTTCCCGCAGCGCGCGGCGAATCTCGGACTCGAAACGCTCGACACGCTGAGCAACGGCGGCATCCATATCCACTTCCAGCAGAAAATGCACGCCACCGCGAAGATCGAGCCCCAGCGCCATCGGTCGACCGTTGATAGCACGTAACCAGCCGGGCGTTCTCGGCGCCAGATTCAGCGCAACCACATAGTCGCTACCCAACTCGGTGGCTAACAGATCACGTGCCCGTAATTGGCGCTCATCGTTTTGATACCGGATGAGCAATCGGCCTTCTTCCAGGCCGATTGCGCGCGGGTCCAGATTGTTCGCATCCAGAATCGGTCGCACCCGTTGGAGAAGATCGTCATCCACCGCCAAACCGCTGGTGCGGGATACTTGAACGGACAAATCCTCGCCGAACAGGTTAGGTGAGGCGTAAATCACGCTCAGCATCAAAACCGCAACAATGAGAACGTACTTCCAGGCCGGATAGCGATTCATCTCGAGACGCCTATCGATAGAGCGGGTATCAGGAGTTTTTCTTCTTTAGCGTGCCCTTCGGCAACACGCTGCCGATGGCCTGACGCTGAACCTTGACGACGACCTTGTCGGCGATTTCCAACTCGAGGAAGTTATCCCCGACCTCGGTCACCCGACCTGCCAAGCCACCGTTGGTCGTCACCTCGTCGCCCTTGCTGATGGCGGCCACCATTTCCCGGTGCTGCTTGGCACGTTTGGTCTGGGGGCGAATCAGTAGAAAATAGAACAATACAAAAAGCACCACCAGAGGCAGCAGGGTGGTGATTAGACTGGGTTCTGCGGGGGCACTTTGGGCCCATGCATCACCGATGAAGAAACTCATCATGACATACTCTCCGACCTTGGCTTTTTATTCAGTGGGTTACGGGAAATCCTCCCCGCGACCGGAATTTTGGCGGCCTATTATGGCATAGACGGCAGCGGTTTCCCTCGCCGGCTGTAAAACATCTCGCGGAATGACTCGAAGCGATCCTCGGCAATCGCTTCCCGCATTTTCTCCATCAGCGACAAGTAGTAGTGCAAGTTGTGAATGGTGGCGAGCCGCGACCAGAGAATCTCCCCGCTGCGTTCCAGATGACGCAGGTAGGCACGGCTGTAGTTCTGGCACGTATAACAATCACAATCCGGATCCAACGGCCCGGTGTCGTTTTGGTGGACACTATTGCGGATGCGAACCACGCCGTCGTGCACGAACAAATGGCCGTTGCGGGCGTTGCGCGTGGGCATGACGCAATCGAACATATCCACTCCCCGCGCCACCGCCTCGACGATATCTTCCGGCTTACCCACGCCCATGAGATATCGCGGATGATCCGCCGGCATATCCGGCAGTAGCGCATTTAAGACCTTCAACCGGTCGGTTTCAGGCTCCCCCACCGATAAACCGCCAATGGCGTAACCATCAAAACCGATCTCCACCAATCCCTCCAGCGAACGCCGCCGCAATTCGGGATACATGCCACCCTGCACGATGCCGAACAAAGCATTGGGATTATCACCGTGCGCTTCGCGGCTACGCTTGGCCCACCTGAGCGACAAATCCATCGACTGCTCGGCGGCCTCCGGCGTGGCGGGATAGGGCGTGCATTCGTCGAACACCATCACGATGTCGGAATCCAGCACCCGCTGGATCTCCATGGAGCGCTCCGGGCTCAAAAAGACCGGGCTGCCGTCCACCGGGGAGCGAAAGTGCACGCCATCCTCGGTCAACTTTCTCAGTTCCGCCAGACTAAATACCTGGAATCCCCCCGAGTCGGTGAGAATAGGGCCGTCCCAGTGCATAAAACGATGCAGCCCGCCATGGGCTTCAATGACGTCCAGGCCCGGCCGGAGGAACAAATGAAAGGTGTTGCCTAGAATGATTTGCGCACCCATGCCCCGCAGTTCCTCCGGGGTCATGGCTTTGACCGTGCCGTAGGTCCCCACTGGCATAAAGGCAGGCGTTTCCACCACGCCGTGCGCCAGCGTCAAACGACCGCGACGCGCCGCTTGCGACCGCCCAAGCAACTCGAATCGCATCAGCGCTCCGACCCAAGGCATGCATCTGGCGCGGGAGTCAGCAACATCGCGTCACCGTAGCTGAAGAAACGATAACGAGCGGCCACCGCATGGGCATAGGCACGCAGCACGATTTCCCGCCCCGCAAACGCGCACACCAGCATCAACAGGGTCGATTCCGGGAGGTGGAAGTTAGTCAGCAAAGCATCCACCACGCGAAATCGATAACCCGGTGTAATAAACAACTGGGTATCGCCTTCGAACGGCGCCAGTCGACCCGCTGCAGCAGCCGTCTCCAAGGCCCGAACCACCGTTGTGCCCACGGCGACAACCCGACCGCCCCGCGCTTTCGTCTCATCGATGGCAGCACAAGTCTGCGGCGGTACCCGAAGCCATTCGGCGTGCATCACGTGCGCCGCGACGTCATCGACTCGCAGCGGCTGGAACGTCCCTGCGCCGACATGAAGGGTCACAAACGCAACATCGACACCCGACGCACGGAGCCGATCCAGCATCGCTTCATCGAAATGCAACCCGGCAGTCGGTGCCGCCACCGCCCCCGCCTCTCGCGCGAAGACAGTCTGATAGCGCGACCGGTCCAAATCGGCATCGGGACGATCAATATAAGGCGGGAGGGGAATGTGGCCGTGCCGCTCCGCCAAATCCCAAACGGTCTCCTCGCCGGCAAAGTGCAGCACGAACAAATCTTCTTGCCGCCCTTCCACCCGGACGTCGAGATCACCCTCCAACACCAAGTGGCTGCCGGCTTTGGGCGACTTACTGGCACGAACCTGCGCCAGCACCCGATGATTATCCAAGACCCGCTCCAACAACACCTCGACTCGCCCACCGGACGCCTTCCGGCCCCAGAAGCGCGCCGGGAATACACGCGTATCGTTCAACACCAAAAGATCACCCGCCGAAAGCTGGGTGGGAAAATCGGCAAACGATAAATCCTCGCACTGCCCCGAAGCACCGTCCACGCGCAAAAGGCGAGACATGCCCCGCTGTTCAGCCGGAGACTGAGCGATGAGATCCGACGGTAAATCGTAATAAAAATCAGAACGTCGCATGGCGGCGCATGTTAGCAAGTCACAAGCCGTTTTGCGCGCGGCGCGGAATCTCTTATACTTCGCAGCCTGCACCCAAGCCGGGATGGCGGAACTGGTAGACGCGCCGGACTCAAAATCCGGTTCTGGAAACAGAGTGCGAGTTCGACTCTCGCTCCCGGCACCACATTCCTTCTTAAACTCTCAATCTTTCAGATCCCACACCCATCACCACATTCGCGCCTCAGCGTTCGGATAGCCATACGGGCAAGGTGTTCCCGTGGCGCGATGTCACCGTTCGGCGACGGTCATACTTATGACGTGTCTCATTATAGAGACAGTTTGCGGACGGAAAAAACCGATGATAGATTGAGCTCGCCTTCTAAATAATAAAAACAAAATCAATATTTTGTCTTACACAGGGTAAGGGAGACCTCTAAATAGTCAATTATCAATATCAATTAATTTGGAGATCTCAAAATGAAAAAACTATCTATTATTGCAGTAGCTTGTGCCCTTCCGTTTACCGTGAGCGCTGAGTTGCAGCCCATGAGCCATACCGATTTGGCCGACGTCCATGGGCAAGGCTTCCTTCAGGATGCCTTTCAAGACTACAAGATGGTTCTGGGTGATATCGCGTACGACGCCGCCGTTGCTGTGAAAGAAGCCACCATCGTCGCGGGTCTTGAGGTCGCAGACGCCGGCACCGAAGCGCGCGCCACGGAGCTGCATGATCGCGCAGACAGCTACCGGGCCAAAGCGGACGTCGTGGCAAACAACAGCGGCCCCTACGGCAACATTGCCGCCGGCGGCCTGAACTTACACGCCGGCTCGGTGGACTACCGCGCCGATCTCTGGAGTGCTTTGTTGCCATAAGCTCTCCAGAACCACTCATTGTCCGTGACAGAAGGGTTGCCCCAGGGCAACCCTTCTGTCTTTCAAGGGAGAAGATGTGGCGCGCCGTGTTCGCTTGTGGAACTGGACGCACACATAACACGGTGGCAACATCAGAGCGTTTGTTCGGTCCGGCCCCATCTGGCCTTGGCGGCTTTTGGCTCATCCATGAAGTTTTGTAGTCATTGCGGCAACCGTGTCGCGCAAAAAATTCCAGAAGGTGACAACCTGCCCAGGTTCGTATGCGATCACTGCGGCGCGGTGCACTATCAAAATCCTAAAATGGTGGTGGGTTGCCTACCCATTTGGGAAGATCGGGTATTGCTCTGTCGGCGAGCGATACACCCTCGCCATGGCTACTGGACCTTACCCGCGGGTTTTCTGGAAAACGGCGAAACCACACTGGAAGGCGCGATCCGCGAAACCCACGAGGAAGCGAACGCAGAGGTGGACGTGGATGAGCTTTACACGATGTTCAACTTGCCCCACATCAACCAGGTTTATCTGTTCTTTCGTGCACGGCTCCGCAATTTGGAGTTCTCGCCGGGCCTCGAATCGCTGGAAACGGTGCTATTTAGCGAGTCGAATATTCCTTGGAACGACTTGGCGTTCCCTACCGTTGGATTCACGCTGAAACACTACTTCGCTGACCGCCGGCGCGGTGAGTTCGTCACGCGGGTTGAAGACGTCGCTCCCGCCCGCCGGTAACGCGCCCGCGCTCAAAGGCTCACCGCAAAGACTCGCGCCCCACGCTCAAAACGGTTAAAATCCGGCCGCTTTTCAGTTGTTCAGTCGAGACACAGTGCCTACGGGGAACGGACCATGACCTACGTTGTTACCGAAAATTGCATCAAGTGCAAATACACGGATTGCGTGGAGGTGTGTCCGGTGGATTGTTTCCACGAAGGCCCCAATATGCTGGTCATCGACCCCGAGGAGTGTATCGACTGCACACTTTGCGAACCGGAGTGCCCGGCCGAAGCCATTCTCTCGGAAGACGATCTGTCGGCTGAGCAGGAAAAATTCCTCGAACTCAACGCCGAACTGTCCCAGCATTGGCCCGTCATTACCGAGCGCAAAGACCCCCCGTCAGACGCCGAAGAATGGGACGGCAAACCCAACAAACTGGAACAATTGGAACGCTGAGCCCTCAAAACCCGAGCAGTCGACTCAGGCCATCATCCGCGCGGATGATGCATTCGGTGCAGTTGTTTGAGTCGCTCTCGCGCAACATGGGTGTAAATCTGGGTGGTCGACACGTCGGAATGACCCAGTAGCATCTGGACGACCCTCAAATCCGCGCCATGATTCACCAAGTGGGTCGCGAATGCATGCCGCAAGGTGTGCGGAGACAGATCGAGGGAAATCCCGGCCTTGCGCGCGTACCGTTTGATCAAATGCCAGCAGTTTTGCCGGGTCATGTGTTCACCGCGCCGGGTGGGAAAGACGTAGTCACTGCGTCGCTGTGCCACGAGCGCCGGCCGTCCTGTTTTCAAGTAGCGTTCCATCCACGCGACAGCCTCCTCACCGAGAGGGACCAAACGGTCCTTACCGCCTTTGCCACGCACCCGCACCAAGCCGCGCACCAAGTCCGTTTGATCCAAACGCAGCGTCACCAATTCCGAAACGCGCAAACCTGTGGCGTAGAGCACTTCCAGTAAGGTTCGGTCCCGCAAGCCCTCGGGACGATGGACGTCCGGCGCCGCGAGAAGCGCTTCCACCTGAGTTTCGCTTAAGCTCCGCGGTAACGGACGCCCCAAACGCGGCATGTCGATGCGCGCTGAGGGATCTTCTCTCAGCTCTTGGTCATGGCTTCGCATCTGAAAGAATCGCCGAATACTGGAAAACTGACGCGCCAACGAGCGCGGCGAGACCTCACGGCCGCGAACAGCCATATACGCCAGCAGGTGTTCCCGCTCGGCCCGATCCAGATCAACGCCTTTCTCATTCAACCATGCGGCCAGATGCATGAGATCTGACCGATAGGCGCTCTGCGTGTTCACGGCCAGTCCCTGCTCGACCCACAGGCGATCGATAAAACGATCGATCTGCGCGCGATCGTTCGGCTCGACCGCCGCTCCCGCTTTCGGCTGGGGGCCGCTGTCAAGCTCTTCACTCATAGGCGGGGTTTGGATTCGAGCGGACGCGAACGAGATCTTCGACTTCGCTGATCAAGGGAACGCCTTTCACCGGAACATCCAGACGCGAAAGCGCATCGATGGCTCGCAAGGATTTCTCCAGCAATGCCCCGAAATCAGTGGCGTCCAAGGGTGCTTGCGCCATGACCATGTTCACGGTCACCGGACGACCCAAAAAGTCCGCCAGACGACGGGTGGCACTTTCCCGTATCCTGCTCGCCACTTGCGATGCATGCCGGGCGTCGGTGTCGGGTAGCAAAAGCACAAATTGGTTCCACCGATACCGTCCGGCGACGTCGTAGTTGCGAAGATTCATCCGCAGCAAACGGGCAAACTCCCGTAACAGGCGGTTGGCCATGGCCCGACCCGCCGAGTCGCTGATTTGGGGCAAGCCCGGGATGTCCACCAGCAATAGCACCGCCGGACGACCGCTACGTGCATGCAGGTTGAACATTACTTCGGCTGCTTCGAACACAGCACGGCGCTCAAGCATTCCGGTCGCCTCGTCCCGGAAGCTGACATGACGAAACCGTCGGCGTAGACGCTGTACCTGCCACATAAGCATCGCAGCGTAGAGCGCCAGCACCGCATACAAAAAGAACATGAGGAAGGTGCCCATCTCCGGTACGATACCGCCCCCCCATCCACGCAGCGCCAAAATCAGAGGAATGGCCAGAATCGCACCCGCCAAACCGGATTCCATCAAGCTCTCGCCGTAGCGCAGACCGTTGCTGAGCAAGACCGTCAACAACACCAACATCGTGGGAATCACCGGCGATGGGTCGTGCGCAATCACCAGCGCGAAAACGATATAATCAAACCACATGGCCGCTTGGGCACGGCGCATGGACTCGGGCTGCCAACGCGCATGCAACATGAAGGCCGCGGTACCCATAAAATAGACCGCGATCAACCCCAAAAGCCCTTGCCGTCCGAAAAGAACGGGCGGAAAACTCGCGCTGGTCAAGAAGTACAACAGCAAGATGGTGGCAAAGAAAAACCGCACCCAATACTGTCGCCGCTGCTCGGCCCAACTGACCCATACGAAGGGCGGTGCGAGTCGAAATCGATCTTTTTGCTTCGGATTGGCCATTCGGCTTCCGTTGAATCGGGTCGGGTGAGTGGCAGTTCGAATAACGCAAACCATAATATAGAACCATGTCCAGCCAGCGACAAACGACTTCTTCCCCAGGTCCCTCGACGCCCCGCAACAATGGCAGCATCTGGTATGCCGCGTGGTGCTGGTTGGTCTTCTCGGTCAGCTGCGCGCTGGCGGCCCCAGTGATTGTCCTAACGCCGACACGGACGGCGCGCACGCGTATCGCCCGGCTGACCTCCCGTTTCATGGGCCGAATGAGCGGACTGACCCC
Organism: Pseudomonadota bacterium; assembly: GCA_034189865.1. Classification (NCBI taxonomy): domain Bacteria; kingdom Pseudomonadati; phylum Pseudomonadota; species Pseudomonadota bacterium. The sequence continues at coordinate 26,763 of JAXHTV010000020.1, forward strand.
GCAGGTCAGGGGCTTGGAACACCTCCCCGATGGTCCGTCGATTATCGTGGCCAACCACAACAGTTATTTAGACGGCGTCGTTCTGATGGCGGTTCTGCCACCGCGGTTCGCCTTTGTCATCAAACGAGAAATGGCCACCGTACCGCTGGTCAGCGTGCTGCTCAATCGACTGGGAGCGTTGTTCGTTGACCGGGCAAGCGCCACCAACGCATCGCGAGATACGCGGGAAATACTGCGTATCGCGGGCCGGGGAGACAGCATCGTTTTTTTCGCTGAAGGCAGCATTCACCTTGAGCCGGGGCTTCAACCTTTCAAGCTCGGCGCGTTTTTAACCGCAGCCCATTTGGACCTACCGGTCGTGCCGGTCACCATTCACGGCACCCGCAGTGTATTGGATCCAAAAGGTTGGCATCCCCGTTGGGGGACGCTAACGGTAGAAATCGATGCGCCCATCCAGCCCGAGGGTAAAGGCCGTCGTAGCGCCGCCGCACTGCGCAAAGCCGCGCACGACGTCATTGCCCATCGGCTCGAAAGCCCGTTAAAACGCTAGACAATACCCGCCATGTTGGGCCCGCGCTGGTCGCCAACCCGCACCTGGTGGACAAAGCGCTTTTTGATTTAATCGGCGTCGCTTTCCGGTGTGGCGGCACGCACCAGCCACCCACCCATGCCCAGTAGAATCAATACGCCGATCAATTCCGCCGCCGGCAGTTGAAATGGCGCGGCCAACCAATCGCTCCTGCCTGTGACTACGATCGGCACGGCCAACAGAATACCGACCAAAGCTTCTCCGGTAACCAAGCCAGCTGCGATTAAGATACCGGTCCGGTGAGGCGGTCGATCACGTCGAGCACCTGCCAGGTAGGCCATCAGCCCGCCCAAGGCGATGGTGGTGGACAGTTCCAAGGGAAGATAAATCCCCACCGCGACGGGCAGCACAGGCAAACGAAAGCCCACGCCCCGACGCTGCAACACAAGGTCCATCACAATCACCACCATGCCGATGGCACCGCCCCAGACAACCAGCCCCCACGGCAGGTTCTGACCAAAAACGCCGGCGGCGACAGATGCCATCAAGGTGGCTTGCGGCGCGGACAGGGCGTTGGGTTGGTCGGCCGTGGCCGGACCGAAACCGTAGGCCTGCAATAGCAGATTCAGCACCGGAGCCATTACCAAGGCGGCCGATAGCACCCCTACCGCCTGCGCCACCTGTTGCTTCCAAGGCGTGGCGCCGACCAGAAAACCGGCTTTCAGGTCCTGCATGTTGTCGCCACCCACCGCAGCGGCACAACAGACCACCGCGCCAATGAGGATAGCGGCCGCCGGACCCACGGCAGGATCCCCACCCAACATCCACCACAACAACAACGAGGCCAACAATAAAGTGGCAATCGTCACCCCGGACACCGGATTGTGCGAGGAGCCCACCAAACCCGCCATGTAGGCCGCTACCGCCGAGAAAAGAAAGCCGGCAACCACCATGATCACCGTCATGGCAATGGCGACACCGATCCACGGCACGATGGATTGATACAGCAGGAACAAAGGCAGCAATAAAATCAGCGCCAGAGACAAGGCCACGGGCATGGGCGTGTCCCGCTCGTGAGGCAGTGCGGTGGCGTCGCCACCCGAATGATTCCGCATACTCCGATACAGCGAGGGAAGCAGTGACACCAACGCCCATAGCCCCCCCACCAACATGGCCCCGACACCCAGGTAGCGAATTTTCGTCGACCACAGCTGGGCAGCCAATGCGGCAGCCGATCCTGTCTCCGCCCGCAGCAGCTCCAAGGCCACAGGCTCTAAGCCGAATTGCGCGTAGATCGGAATAGCCACCAACCAAGCCGTCATGCCCCCGGCCAGCACCAACACGGCGACTTCCAAGCCGACAATGTAGCCCACACCGAGCAATGCCGGAGACAAGCTCAAACCGAGAAACACCGGCGAACGCCCCAAAAAGCCGGATACACCTGCGGCCGAAGGCCAAAGATTCAATCCCGTCGAAGCCACTTTGACAACCGCACCGGCCACGGCAGCCCACATGAGTTCTTTTGCGCCGCGGGCCGCACCATCGCCCAGTTTGATCACTTCCGCCGTGGCAGTGCCTTCGGGAAACGGCAAGGGGTGTTCAACCACCAAGGCCCGTCGCAGCGGAATGGTGAACAACACGCCAAGCAAACCGCCGATGGCGGCGATAACCGTCACCCACAGGTAATCGAAGACGTGCCAGTAATCCAAGAGGATCAACGCAGGAAATGTAAAAATCGCCCCCGCCGCCAACGATTCACCGGCCGATGCGGCGGTTTGCACGATATTGGTCTCCAGCACATGCCGGCGCCCCAGCGCCCTCAGAACCGCCATCGCCAACACCGCTGCCGGAATCGACGCCGAAATCGTCATACCGGCGAATAGACCCAGATAGGTGTTCGCCGCAGCCAGCACCATGGACAGAAGCAATCCCAACACGATTGCTTGTAAACTCAGTTGTACGGAGGCGGAATGATTCATTGTTCTAAACTTCGAGATTGAAAATTGCCAGGTGACAGGCCGACCGTCGCCCACTATACAAACGATGCAAAGAGCAACGCCAACACCGCCGTGACGCCAGGTGATTTGATACCATCTTCGGTTAATGTCTGGCGTCGTTCCGTAGCCTTGGCACAAGACCTGCGAGACGGTTCACGCCGATGGAAACGGTCCACAACAGGCATCGGCCAACCGACCAAGTGAAACAAGCTGTGACTTCGAGCGAACAACCCGGCGACAGCCCCCGAGAACGATACCAAAGCATGCTCACTCGCGAGGGCTTTTCACCCGACCCGGCACAAGCGAAAGTGGTCGATGCGCTCGATCAAATCTATCGGGAGCTGTTGGCACCGAAAGCAGAGCCCCCCTCCGCGCCCCCTGTACGGCAAGCGAGCCGCTTTCTCCGCCGGCGCATCCGAGCGGCAACGGGAAGCGCAACCCATCGAAGAATTCGCCCGGTGCACGGTCTGTACCTCTGGGGCGGTGTCGGTCGGGGCAAAACCTTTCTGGTCGATCAGTTCTTCGAGTGCTTACGCTTTCCCGAACGAAGACGCGTGCATTTCCATCATTTTATGAATGAAGTGCACGCCCGCCTCAAAGATCTACAACAGCAACAGGATCCGCTCCGAACAGTGGCCCGGGACATTGCAAAAACCACCCGCGTGCTGTGTTTCGACGAATTTTTCGTCTCCGATATCACCGATGCCATGTTGCTGGGGACGCTGTTCGAACATTTGTTTCAAATGGGTGTCACGTTGATCGCCACCTCAAACGTGCCACCCGACGATTTGTACAAAAACGGTTTACAACGGGAGCGGTTTATTCCGGCCATCGAGCTGATCAAGCAGAACACGCGGGTGATGCACATAGACGACGGTACCGACTATCGGCTCCGTCAGCTGGACGCGGCAGAGATCTATCATTCGCCCTTGGACGATGAAGCCGAAGCCAATCTGTTGAAGTACTTCGAACAAATCACTCCGGACGAAGGCCAGCTCGATACAATGTTAACGGTCGAAGACCGCCCGATTACCGTAAGGGGATTGGGCGATGGTGTGGCCTGGTTCGATTTTCCCGCGATCTGCGAGGGCCCACGCAGTCAGCGAGACTACTTGGAAATCGCGCGCTGCCACCATACCGTGTTGATCGGCCAAGTGCCCGTGATGGGTCGGGAAGACGAGAACGCCGCCCGCCGATTTATCCATCTGGTGGATGTATTCTACGACCGCAGCGTGAAATTGATCATCTCCGCCGCCAAACCCCCTGAGGCGATCTACGAGGGGGAAAAACTCCGTTTCGAATTCCAGCGAACGCTCAGCCGCCTGCAAGAAATGCAGTCCCACGCCTATCTGGCGCAGCAACACCGGCCATAGATGAACCGGATGCGGCGACAGTCAACACGCCGCCAGCCGCCGCAACTCCCGCACCACCACGGATAGGCCCGCGAGATCCAGTGTGCCCAAATTTTGGATTTCGAGCAGTACGCTTCTAAAGCGCGAGACGGCATCCGGGCGCTCTTGCAGCCAGGAAACAACGCGTTGTTCGCCTTCTGTCTCGTCGCTACTTTGGATCACCTTGAGCGCCAGATTCATATACTCATTGAAAAAGTCGTAACGTAATCCGCTCAAGGCGCGGGTCAGCCACGGATCGGTGACGCCAAACTGGTTGACTTGATTAACAAGCCAAGTCAGCTCTAACTGATCACCCAAACGAAAATAGACTTGGCCTGATTGCGCCACATCCAAGTCCGTTTGGGCTGCGGTTTCCACCACGTCCAATGCCAGACGCTTGATTTCCACGGCGGCGATTTCACGCGCCAAATCCTCGGGAACGCCGGTTTGTTCCAACGCCTCCGCGCGCGCGGCCATGACATCTGCTTCCGCCCCACCGGGCAACTCGTGGGCGATTCGTACGTACTCACAAACACCGGGGGCATAAGTGTCGACGGTCTGCGAGATATCGACAATGCGGGCGGGCCGCCCCAAAAACCAACGGGTGACATCTTCCAACAGCGAAGCGGTGGTGCCCATCATGTCCAACTGGACCTCTGCCGGCACCTGGCTATCCAGCGATTCGATCCGATCCCAGAGTTGGCTCATCTGAAATACCTCGCGACCGCAGAGGTAGGCGCGCGCGACATTCGCCAAATCGGTCGCCATGTCGTCCAGCATCCGTTGCGCGAATGAAACGCCCATTCGATTCACCAAGCTGTTGGTGACCGAGGTGGCGATAATCTCCCGCCGCAAGCGATGATCATGCATGGATTGCCGAAAACGGGTCCGTAGCGGATTGGGGAAATAGGTCACCAGCTCATCGGCGAGGTAGGCATCTTCCGGCAGATCAGACTCGATCAGCGCGTCGTACATGGCAATTTTGATATAGCAGAGCAACACCGCCAACTCCGGACGAACCAGCCCCAACCCTTGAGCCCGCCGGCTCGCTAACGCCTGTTTGCCCGGCAAGAATTCCAGTCGGGCATCCAATCCGGCGGTGTCCCGCAGGCGACGCACCACGTACATATGCTCATCGAGTTGCGCCCCGGCGGAGCAAGCCATCAAGCTCAGCGCCTGACTTTGCAAGTAATTGTCGCGCAGGACCAAGGCTGCAACTTCCCCCGTCATCTGCGCCAACAAGTCGTTGCGTTCCGCCTCGCCCATAGCACCCGAAACAACAGCGGGATTAAGCAGAATCTTGATGTTCACCTCGTGGTCGGAACAATCCACCCCGGCCGAGTTGTCAATGTAATCAGTGTTGATTTTGCCACCGTTCAGGGCGTATTCGACCCGCCCCAACTGCGTCAGCCCCAGGTTTCCGCCTTCGCCGACCACGCGCGCCCGCAAATCCGATCCGTTCACGCGGACAGCATCGTTGGCACGGTCGCCGACATCGACATGACTCTCTTCAGTCGCCTTGACGTAAGTGCCGATGCCGCCATTCCAAAACAGATCGACGGGCGCTTGAACAATGACCTTGATCAACTCAGTGGGCGTCAGGCTCTCGGTCGCCACCCCCAAGGCACGGCGCATTTCTTCCGATAGCTTGATCCGCTTGGCTTGGCGATCGAACACACCGCCACCGGGAGATATAAGCGCCGGATCGTAGTCCTCCCATGTGGAATGGGGGAGATCGAACAGCCGCTTCCGCTCCCGAAAGCTGTCCTCCGCGTTGGGGTTGGGATCGACGAAGATATGACGATGATTGAACGCGGCAATCAACCGAATATGACGGGAAAGCAACATGCCGTTGCCGAAGACATCGCCACCCATATCACCCACACCGACGACGGTAAAGTCTTCCGTTTGGATGTCGTGGCCCAGCTCACGGAAATGGCGTTTAACGCACTCCCACGCGCCGCGGGCGGTGATACCCATTTTCTTGTGGTCGTAACCCGCCGAACCGCCCGAGGCGAACGCATCTCCCAACCAAAAACCATATCCCCGGGAAATTTCGTTGGCGATATCGGAAAAAGTCGCGGTGCCCTTGTCGGCCGCCACGACCAGATACGGATCGTCATCGTCGTAGCGCACCACCCCTTCTGGGGTTTGAATCTCACCACCCACGAAGTTGTCGGTGACATCCAAAAGCCCTTGGATAAAGGCGCGATAACAGTTCACACCCTCCTGCTGTAGTGCTTCGCGGCCGCCACCGGCAGGGGGTTGCTTCACCACGAAACCACCTTTCGCACCCATGGGAACAATGACCGAATTCTTGACCATCTGGGCCTTGAGCAACCCGAGTACCTCGGTGCGGAAATCTTCCCGCCGATCTGACCAGCGAATACCGCCGCGGGCGACCTTGCCGCCGCGCAGATGCACACCCTCGACCCGCGGTGAGTAGACGAACACCTCATAGTTGGGCAGCGGCTTGGGTAGGTTGGGGATGCGTTCCGGGTCAAACTTGAAAGACATCAATGCCTTTTCCGCGCCGTTGGCCTGACGCTGAAAATAGTTGGTCCGCAACGTCGCCCGGAATACTTCCAGGAACGCCCTTAATATCCGATCATGATCGAGACTCGCCACCTGGTCGAGCGCATCGTCCAACGCTTGGGCGGTGGATATCACCTCCCGTTCGCGTCGCGCACCCAAATCGGGGGCGAACCGGGACTCGAACATCGCCACGAGCAAGGAAGCGACGCGGCTGTTTTCAACCAGCGCCTGTTCGACATAGTTCTGGCTGAAAGCCAATCCGGTTTGGAACAGGTAACGATAGACCGCCCGTAACACCGTCGTTTGTCGCCAGGTCAACCGACAGACCAATGCCAAGCGATTGAAGCCGTCGTTTTCCGCTTCACCGAACCAGACTTTGGCAAACGCTTCATGGAACGCATCGCGGACATCCGCGACCACCAATGCCGAACCGATGGCATGGGTCAACTCAAAATCATGAATCCAAACCGATCCATCGGCGTTGTCCGTTTCATTGATTTCATAGGGGCGTTCACTGAGCACACGCAGGCCCATGTTCTCGAGCATCGGAAGGGCGTCGGACAGATAGATCGGCCGCCCAAGTTGATACAGCTTCAAGCGAACGCGGCTGCCATCCCCACCGACTTGTTCATAAAGCTGGATGGCGAACGGCGAGCTGGCAGTCAGCGCAGCCATCCGTTCCACGTCATCGGCGGCCACCTCCGCCGAAAAGTCATGGACATAGTTCGCGGGAAAGGCGTTTCGAAACCGATTGAAGTACTCGTAACCCCGTCGATAGTCGAAGCGGCGAGTCAACACATCGCGCAGATCGTCATTCCACGAGCGAACGGCACGTACGATCTCCGACTCAATCGACGCCAAGTCCGCGGGCTCTGTGCCACTTGGACATTCACGCACATTCACGTGCAATTGGGCCATCACCGACTCGCCCACCCGGACCGTCGACTCGGTGGAGCCACCATTGAGCATACGCCTCAAAATAGCTTCGACACGCTCACGGGCTTCCCAGTGGTACCGGTCCAGCGGAATGTAGACCAGGCAGGAGAAAAACCGGCCGTAGGGATCACGGCGGATGAACAGTTTGGTTCGCTCGCGACCTTGGAGGCTCAGAATGCCGTCACAGATCTCATAGAGTTCATCCACCGAGGCCTGGAACAGTTCGTCACGTGGCAGGGTGTCCATAATGTGCAGCAACGCCTTTCCAGCATGGCTGGTGCTGCGCAGATCCGCATGCGCCATCACCCGTGCCACTTTGCTTCTGAGCAAAGGAATGTCGCGAACGCTGCGAGCATAGACTGACGACGTATACAGCCCGAGAAACCGATACTCTCCAACCACGTTGCCCTGGTCGTCGTAGCGCTTCAGCCCGACGTAATCCAGAAAACCAGACCGATGGACGGTGGAACGGGCGTTCGCTTTGCTCAGCACCAACGGACCGGTGGCCGCGACTTGGTCGATCACACTACCGGTCAACTTGGTGGGCGTGGATGATTCGCCTGCGGATCGATTAATACCCAGGCGCGAGCTTGTGATCGGCAACAACGTGACGCCCGATTCGTCCCGTTCGACCTCGTATTCGCAGTAACCGAGGAACGTAAAATGGTCGTCCGCCAGCCAGCGTACGAAATCGCGCACTTCCAACGCGATGTCTTCTTCGACGGGCAATGTATGTAAAATCGAATCAGCCGTTAATGCGATCGCTTGCTCTCGCATCGCAGGCCAATCGGCCACCGCCAACCGAACATCCATCAATGCCGCTCGCAGCGCCTGCTCGAGCGCCGCCAGATCTGTGTCCCGAAGCTCTTGCTCCACCTCAAAGCGAACAAAGGATTCGGCGAGCCAACCCGGTTGTTCACGGGATTCGGCACTGACCGCCAGCAACTTGCCCTCCGCATCGCGCTGGACGAATACCACCGGATGCACCGTGAGCCGCACGGTAAATCCATGCTCATGCAGAATCATCAAGCTGGTGTCGATCAAAAACGGCATGTCGTCATTGACCATTTCGACGATGATGTGCCGGGATGACCAACCGTGCTGTTCAACGGTGGGCTGATATACCCGCAAGTTAAGCGCGTTTGGCGGCCTGACAGCACCAAACCGCCAGTGAGCAAGAACGGCGCCGTAGAGCGTGTCGGTATCGGTGGTGAGTAGGTCTTCTTCCGGTACTTTCCGGTAGTACTCCCGGGCGAAATTCCCGAGTTGTGTCATGACCGGATCGGTGTGATTCTCCTGGACACGATCCAGAACGGTGTCAATAAGCGCCCGTTTATTGTTCTCGGTACGACGCATGCATCAGCGCTCCACGATTCCGCTTCTCGGGAAACCGCCATGCGCCGCGACAAATGCTAAGTCCGACTAAGCGGATAGGATTTGCACGGGCTCGGGCATGGCATCCAATTGGGTCTCCGGTGCGGCGGCCTGGAAAGACCCCAGTGTCATACATGTACGGTATATTCGGCGAACCGTGGGAAAAGCTGAGAGATCCTGGCCACGCTGCATCGCCAGGTGAACTTCGGGTACGAGACAGGCATCGGCCAGCGTAGGCTGATCTCCGTGACAATAGACGCCGGTCTCAGGCTCGCTTGACAGTCGAACTTCCGCGGCCTCCAGACCGATTCGAATCCAGTATTCGAACCACTTGTCGAGCTGCTGTTCGCTCATTGCCTGGCGATCACGCAGGTAGCGCAGTACCCGCATGCTGTGGAGCGGTTGAATATCCGAAATAAACATTTGGGCCAGCGACCGAACGCGCGCACGCTCACAACATCCCGCTGGCATCATGGGTCGGGTCGCGACCTGTTCCTCGAGATACTCCATGATGGCCATGGACTGCGTGATCACCTGACCGTCGTGTACCAGCACGGGCGCCAGGCCCTGTGGATTCAGTGCGCGAAATTGATGGGCGGCACCGCCGTCCGATTCCAGACGCACAAATTTGGATGAATAAGGAATGGCTTTGTAGTTGAAGACGATTCGAACGCGATGCGCCGCAACGCTGCGGCAATAGGTGAACAGTTCCATGGCGCGGGGCCTCCTGCTGCTCGGTCCCTGCACCGGATTTAATCGGTAAGTTCGGTTACAGGACCATCCGGACGGGGATCCACCCAATCCCTGAGTAGTTGCAAGACACGCCAATGCTGCCCACTGGTTTGAGGGGAGCGCAGGCGTGCCCGACCGATGTCCATGGCAAACGGGTGTCATCAGCCATGGACGTCCGGAAAAGATGGCATACGGATTCCATCCCCGCAAGCCGAGAGTTCCCTTTGCCCTGGTGACGGACTAAATAGAGCAATCGTTATTGGGTACCACTGGCAATCGTCAGCCCGTCGACCAGTAATGATCCGCAACGGATATTCCCGCGCAAATCAACGTCATTACCCACGGCCAGGATTTGCCGAAACATATCCCGTAGGTTACCGGCGACCGTGATCTCTTCGACCGGGTGGACCACTTCGCCGTTCTCCACCCAATACCCCGCCGCGCCGCGGGAATAGTCGCCAGTGACCATGTTGATGCCCTGTCCCATCAACTCGGTCACCCACAAACCCGTACCCATCGATTGCAACAGCGAGGTCTGATCCTGGGTGCCGGGTTCAACCACCAAATTATGGACACCGCCGGCGTTGCCGGTCGTTTCCATATTCAGCCGCCGGGCACTATAGCTATCGAGCACGTAACCTTGTAACACACCATCGGAGATCAGATCGCGCGGCGCGGTCGCCACGCCTTCACCGTCGAAGGCCGCGCTGCCGAGGGCGCCGTGCAAATGAGGTTGCTCGTCAATTCGAAATCCCGCAGGAAACACGGGCTGCCCCTTTTGATCCAGGAGGAAACTGGCCCGCCGATACAGACTGCCACCACTCACGGCCGACACGAAGTGCCCGATCAACCCACGCGCGACCTCCGGAGCATACAACACCCGAAACTGCCCGGTACGGATGGGCCGGCAGCCCAACCGACGCACCGCCCGCGAACCGGCCAATTGGCCCACCGCTTCGGGTGTATCCAAGGCATCGGCATGACGGGCCACTGAATACCAATGGTCTCGCTGCATCCCCTGCCCGTCGGAGGCAATCACACTGCAACCGATGCTATGGCGGGTACCCTGCTTGACGCCCACAAACCCATGGCTATTGCCATACACCGAAAGACCGGCGCCGGCATGCACACTGGCCCCCTCGGAATTGGTTATCCGGGAATCCACCTCCAGTGCCGCGCGTTCACTGTCTCTCGCCAACTCCACGGCCTGTTCGGCCGACAAATCCCAGGGGTGATAGAGATCCAGCTCAGGCGGATCGACGGCCATTCGGTCGGCATCAGCCAGCCCGGCGGCCGGGTCCGGTTCCGTGTGGCGGGCGATGGAACACGCGGCTTCCACGCTTTCTTGAATCGACGCCGGAGCAAAATCCGACGTGCTTGCGTTACCTTTGCGTTGACCGAAGTAGACGGTGATACCCAAACCCCGGTCACGATGATGTTCCAGCGTTTCCACCTCGCCCATGCGCACCGTCACGCTCAACCCGGTACTCAACCCGGCACTCACCTCCGCGGCAGTAGCCCCTTTTGCCTTGGCTTGCGCCAAAACGTGTTCAACAAGATCCGTGAGTTGTTCACGGCGCGAAAGCAGACTGTCAGCGCCATCACTCATTGGCGGCACGCTCCTTGGTTGATTCCGGGGATCGAACGAACGATTCTAGCGACCACAGGCTCAGCTGGCGACAGACGGCGGATTACCGGTTTCGCGGCACCGTCCCGCATCAACTCAAGAAACACCTCTCCGGGCCGTCATTCGACTCGTCGGGCTCTTGGACGAAAACAATGCAAATCAGACCGAATTTGGGACTCATTCTGACCGGTGGCGGTGCCCGGGCCGCATATCAGGCCGGGGTGCTTCGCGCGCTTGCGGAACTCATGCCGAATCCGACACGAAACCCATTTCCGATCATCACCGGAACCTCCGCCGGCGCTATCAATGCCGCAGCACTGGCCGGAGACGCGGCCAACTTTGGGCAGGGCGTCCAACACTTGCTCGGCACGTGGAAACACATGCACGTGAACAAGGTCTTTCGAACTGACGCCGGCACCATCTATAAATCCGGCGCGCACTGGGTCGCCGCCCTGGCATCCGGTGGGCTCGGCAAACGTAACCCCAGATGCTTGCTCGACAATACTCCGCTTCGCGGCTTGCTGGAGAGCCACCTGAGACTATCCCGAATCAGTCTCAACATTCTGCAGGGCCATCTGCGCGCGGTGGGCATCACCGCTTCGGGTTATAGCACCGGGAGGACCATCTGCTTTTACGAGGGAGAAGAACACATCCGGCCCTGGCAGCGGATACGCCGACGGGGTGTGCCGGCTCGAATCAACCTGGACCACGTCATGGCATCACTGGCGATTCCGCTGCTGTTTCCGGCCGTCCGAATCGGCGGAGAATATATGGGTGACGGCGCCATGCGCCAAAGCACACCACTTAGCCACGCCATTCACCTCGGGGCAGAACGCTTGCTGGTTGTCGGAACCCGAAACGACGTCACCCGCGGCGAACCGTTGCCCAGCGACCGACCTGAGTATCCCAGCCTCGGCGACATCGGTGGCTATGTTCTCGATACGCTGTTCATGGATAGCGTACAAAGCGACGCCGAACGCTTAGGTCGCGTCAATGACCTCGTTCGCGCGCTTCCCCGAGACCAACCACCCACGGAAGACGGACGCCCCTTACGCAAAGTCGAACTGAAAATTCTCGTGCCGAGCGAAGACTTGCGACCCGTCGCCCAGCACTATCGCAAGGCCTTCCCCCGCCCCGTTCGACACCTGCTTCGTGGCATCGGCGCGATGGATGAGGACAGCCCCATTCCCAGCTACTTGTTGTTTGACCAAGTGTTTTGTAGTGCCTTGATCGATCTCGGCTATCGAGACGCCATGGATCAAAGCGAGTCACTGAAGAAGTTCTTGTTTTTCTGAGCTACGCCGCGCTTTCGATCTTGCCTTCCGGAGGCAAATCACCTAGCCTCACCCATCTGTGAGCAGATATTCCGCCACCGTCCGCCCCGGTACTCCTGCGTGAGGAGAACCACTCCCGGGGCGAGTAAACAGACAGGGAATACGGCTCGAATGACGGTGATTTCATTGACGCATTCAAGCCGGCAGGGTCAGCGACAAACGCAGGCCCGAAGTAGTTTTATTAACTGAAATAGAGTAGGGAAACTATGGCGTACGATCCGAGCTATGTACGCGGCAAGGCGTGTATCGTCGGTGCCGCGGACGAAGTCTCGCCCACGGGCGAGCTGAAAATGACCGAGCGTGAGCTCGAAGTGAAAATGGTGCATGCCGCGCTGGAAGATGCCGGCTTATCGCTGTCCGATGTGGACGGTCTTTTCTGCACCGGATTAATGATGCCCAGCATGGAACTGGCGGAACACTTGGGCATTCGTCCGAAGTATACCGACAGCACCATGACCGGTGGTTCCAGCTTCGAGGTCCACATCGAACACGCTGCCGCTGCCGTGGCGCTGGGTCTTTGTGAAGTGGCCGTTTCCGTCTATGCCCAAACGCCGCGTGCGAAAGGTGGTCTGGGCGGCGGCATGCAGGCCATGATGAGCGCCTTCGACCGCAAGAACCCCCCGCCGTTTCTGGAGTGGGAAATGCCATCGGGCCTGATGCTGCCCGCCGGCGCCTATGCCTTGGCGGCCAGCCGTCATCAACACCTTTACGGCACCACCTCCGAGCAATTGGCACAGATCGCTGTCTCGACCCGCCAGTGGGCTGAAAAAAATCCTCGGGCACGCTATCAGGACCCCATGACCGTCGAGGACGTCCTGAACTCACCCATGGTCTGTGATCCCCTTCACCGGTATGACTGCTGCTTGGTCACGGACGGCGCAGGCGCCGTGGTCATCACATCCGCCGAACGCGCCAAAGACCTGAAGAAGAAGCCGGTCTACGTGCTGGGCACCGGAACTCATCATGACCACGCCATGATGATTTCCGAAATGCCGGAGCTGACCGTCACGCCGGGCGCGGTATCCGCCCCCAAAGCCTTCAACATGGCCGGGGTGACGCCCAACGACATCGACTTGGTGATGACTTACGACTCGTTCACCATCACCGTTCTCATGTCTCTGGAAGACATGGGTTTTTGTCAAAAGGGTGAAGGTGGCGCGTTCGTTGAAGACGGCAAACTTGGCCCAGGCGGCGCCCTGCCCACCAATACCAGCGGCGGTGGTCTTTCTTATACCCATCCCGGCATGTACGGCATGTTCCTGCTGGTCGAAGCCACCCGCCAATTACGCGGCGAATGTGGCCCCCGGCAAGTGGATAACGCCAAGCTGGCGGTCGCGCATGGAGTGGGCGGCGTCTTGTCGGCCTGCTCGACTGTAGTTCTGGGTACGGAGGAAGCACTATGAGCCGTATGATGATGGGGACATCTCCCCACGCCGAGCCATTCTGGAAGGCAACCGAAGAAAAGAAGCTGGTTATCCAGTACAGCCCGGAAACCAAGCGTTACGTTCACTACCCGCGCGAACCCATCGTTGTCTCGCCCAAGACCGGTGAAGTGGAATGGCGGGAAGCCAGCGGTAAGGGTGAGGTTTACGCATTCAGCGTAATGCGCAAACCGGGCAACCCGGCGATGGCGGCCAAAGTACCCTATGTGGTAGCGCTCATCACGCTGGAAGAAGGCGTGCGTTTCATGAGTAACATCGTCAATTGCGCACCGGAAGATGTCAAAGTGGGCATGCCGGTGAAAGTCACTTGGGAAGAGCTTCCCAAGGGCCGTCACTTCCCGGTGTTCGAGCCGGCATAAGTGATGCGCTAAGTCGTACCGGAAAAAGGGCAGCTCCAGGAGCTGCCCTTTTTCTTTGGCGAGCACCGAATAGACACAGACTGAGGAGACCGAGCTGATGTCAGAGATACAAATCTTCTGGGACCCGACCGGTTTGGAGCTGGATACCCTGGGTCAAAACAAACTCCTGAGGATCACCGACGGCGATACGCCCTATGTCTCCGTATCCATTCGCATGCTGAGTATCGACACCCCGGAAGTTCACTACCCCGGACGTCAAAACCCGGTGCGACACGACGAACGGCTGGCCGAGTTGGCCCAATGGCTTACCGCCGGCCAGGCGCCCGTTCCGGACGACCTGGCCGCCCATCTGACGCCCAAACTGGCAAGCGGACAGGCCGGCACACTTCAAAAGGCCCAAGGAGAGGCCGCTACAGAAGCGTTTCAATCGCTGCTGGATCAACGCCTAACCCGCCCGACAGGGTCCAAGCGATCACTGTTTTTGCGGGCGGCCGATCAACCCTTTGATCAGTATGGCCGGTTGCTGGCATACGTGGCGCCCAGTTTCTCCGCGAAAGAACGGGAGCAAATGACCCGCTGGGATCGAGCAACGTTCAACCTGCTGATGGTGGAGTCCGGATGGGCGGCGCCATTTCTGATTTTCCCCAGCCTACCGCGACATACTGATCTCGAGTGGTTTCACAGCGTCGCCAAGCGGGCCGTTGTCGAAGGCCGTGGCGCGTGGGCTGACCCGCTCACACTCACCGGCTATGAGTTTCGGATGTGCTATAGACTGTGGGAAGTCACCAAGAAGCTCGTGCAAGGAAGCAAGCTGAGCAGCTCGAAAAAATACAGCTGGGTCGGCCGTTACTGTGCGGATCTCACCAGCCGGGAGATTTATCACCCGGCGGATTATCACCGGGTTGAGCCGTACAACCGTTTGTTTATCTGGCCTGCGGACGTCAATGCTGCCGTGGGCCGCCTGAACCTGGTCCCGGCGGCCCTCAACTGAGTCGGATCAGGAAATCAACTGCGCCAGCTGGTCGGCAATTTCTGCGCGGCATACGCCGCGGACGTTGCCATGTTTAGCCCGTAGAAAATACGAGATTGAACCACTGTAGGGGTCGATACGGTTATGCGCGATACGCCCTACGTGGGCGCCTTTGCTGCGCAACACCTCCTGCTTGGCCAATACGTCGCGGATGCACTTCACTTCTTTGAAGACCTTCTCTACGGCAACCGCGTGACGGCGAAGCTTGCGCGCGTACTGCGTATCGCACTGCACTTTCTTCAAAGCCTTCTGAAACAGAACGTTGCCTGACAAGACTTCGTTCCGCGATACCGGCCCAACCGGTTCGGCTTCAACCGACTTATCCTGCATCAACACAAGCCGGGCACGGTCGCGCCAATTGGACAAGAGGTCATAAACACTGAGCAACCATATTTCGGTGGTCGCGGCCAGAAAGTCGCCATCGTCGGTGGGAATAGACTTGGGATCGGGGTATTTCGATCTCAGATCGTTTTCAATCACTTTCAGATAGCGATTCATCGAACAGATATTGCGTGCCTGCACATACAGGTACGCATCTTCCATAAAAGGCATGCGCCGAAATGTGTCGAGAATGGACTGGGTCGGCGCGACTGGTATTTCCAATGCACTAGTCGTCATGGTTGCACCCAATGAGTCGAAACTGCCGAGCCGGGGACGCTTGGCAGTAAGAATGTACCGTGGCAGGAAGCGGGGTTTGGGGATCCACTTCCCGTTGACTTGGTTAACGGCGGCCCGGAACTAAACTTGAATGCCGGCAGCTCGACTCCAAAGCACTTTTTAAAGTGGCGAGCTTACGATGACGGCCGGCTGATCCCCTGAATCGAACAGCAAACGAGCCGCCATCGCCGGGTTGGCATGGACACGACCGGCCTCGTCTACAAGCAGCACATAGCGCACCCCGATCGCTCGCGCGACCTCAGGCCAATGATCGACGCCCGCAACAAACAAAGCCGTCGCGGCTGCGTCCGCAACCCCTGCATCGGTATGGATCACCGTCACCGACTGAACGCCGGAGACCGGATAACCGGTTTTGGGATCGATAATGTGGTGGTA
>JAXHTV010000021.1 GCA_034189865.1 Pseudomonadota bacterium
CCCCAATAAACGTTCCCAACCCAACGTGAGCCGGCCCTGAAGGGCACGCCCGCCAGTCGCGGCCATCACCGCGCCTGAGGCTTCGTCTTGGTAAGACAAGCGCGCGCGGTGGCCGTCATCCACCGGCAAACTGCGTTGATTTTGGGGAATATCGTCCGCTCCGGACCGGGTTAAGTTCGCATCGATGACCTGGGTGAGGAAAATATAGCCCTCCGGCTTCACGAGTTTTCTCGTTTTGGTGTTGTAGAAGTCGACGGTGGGCCGGTTCAAATCCTCGAGTTCCAAATTTCCCCGATGGAGCAGTGTGAAGATCTTGTTCTTTTCGCTCTGGATGATTTTTTGAATAAGGCCTTCGGTGTAGTGACTTAAAAAGCCACTGACGAACTTCACCGTGTTGCGGCTTATCGCCAAGCTCGCTACGAATGCGTCGTCCCGGAAGTATTCGTTGTCGTTCTCGTTAGGCAGCAAGCGCCGCTGGATTTCGTGTTTTTGCTCCTCGCTCATCAGTTCCGCCAGGAACCGGCGGCCCGGGTCCTGTTCGGTTTCCTGGGCCAACGCTTCGTCGGAAGGTTGGTCCAGCTCCAGCGCCAAATCCAGGGTGTGGGGCGTATCCGCCAGTTGGGCGATGAGCTTTTCCCAGCAATCCCACAGACAGCCGTAGTGGGGATTGGCGTTTTTGGCGCCCGCCTTTTCCGCCGGCAGCCGCACATAGTCGTCGCTGGCCGCGTGGAGGGTAACGGCCCCTTCCCGGTGCTGTTCGCCCAGGTAGTCCACCAGGGCTTGTTTGCTCTCGGCGATGCGCTCGCGGATCTCTCGCCGGCGCGCTACCCCGAGCACCCGTTCCAGTTCCGCCCGGTCGATGTTGCCGCGGAGTTTTTGCTTGGCTTGTTGCATCTCCGACCAGCTGCGGTGGGCTTGAGCGTCGCCCGGGTCGGCTCTTTTGCCTCTGGGGGTCTCGCGGTATTCGACGGGGGGCTCGGGCGGTTGCCGGTACAGGCTTTGGGTCACGATGGTGGCCGATTGAAAATGCGGCTGTTTGGCCAGCTCGGCCAGGGTGCTGCGCATCTCGTGCCAGCGGCCCTGATATTCCCCCGCCAATCGGTAGGCGATACCCAGGGGATCGTCCAGGTACACCACCGGCAGGTTGGATTGCCGCTCGGGCAGGAGGGCGTAAAGATCCGGCGCGTTGGCGATGTTGTCCACCGCCGCATCCTGGCCCTGGGCGGCCTGATAGGGAAATCCGTCGGCGAAGCCGTGGAGTTTCACCCACTGCAGGCGTTGGTCCCGCAGTTCGGCGGCTTTGCCGAGTTCTTCCTGGGTGGGCATGGCGGGGGGGCGGGGCCCGCGAAAATCGGCGATGCGAAAATCGTCTTCGGCCATGCCGCCAAAGGCGTTGATTTGCGCCCAGCTCCACTGCACATCGGCAAAGGCGATGGCCAGCTGCATGTTGCGCCCGTCCAGCCGGTAGGGCAGCAGCAGGCGGTTGTCCACGTCCCGCGCGGTGGCGGGACGAGCGTCCTGGCCGGCGTAGTATTGCAGGTTGATGTCTTTGAATTTGCCGGACTCGAGTACCTGCACTTCCCGCCAGAGGGTGAGTTGGTCGCTGCCTTCCTCGCCCCAAAAAATGTAGATATAGCCGTTCTGCCGCAGCAGGTCGGCCTGTTTGGGATCCCGATCCGGCGTGGTGTAGCGCAGCGGTACGATGGGGATCATGATGTTCTGTTTGTTCTGCCCCGCTTCGGCGGTTTGGGCTTCCACGTCGCTGCGTTTGACGGTGCCCATCTCCGCCAGCGGCAGATCGCACCAGGTGTGACGTTCGTCGGCAAAGCGTAAATAGAAACGGCGACGGGATTCTTCTTCGCAGGGAAAGATGACTTCGCGGCTGCGCACGCTTTGATATTCGGTGTGCGCCACGTCCTTGACCACGGGCGGTTTCGAACAAGCCTCGGTCTCAGCCGGGGCGGCCGCGGCGGATGGTTGGGCTTGAAGCGGCGACGCTTTTGCCGGTGCTGTTTTGGCCGGCTCGGCTTGGGCCGCGCTGGGCGACGGCTCAGACGATGACGCAGGCGCCGTTGACTGTATCTCGGGGAACGTCTCGGGCCCTTCGAGGGCGGAGGCGGCAGCGCTATTTTTATTCGAGCCGTTTGAGTCCAATGAATAGCTCATGATTCGCCCCCTTCGCTGGGGTCTTGCCCGAACCGACCGTGCAAACCGCGCCCCGTGTCACCGAAGACCATCAAGTCGAACACATCGGCAGTGGCCTGTTCGGTTTCCGGGTCTTGCACCTCGGCGGGCGGTGGCGGCGATGCGCTGCCGCCAGGCTGGTTCAAGGGACCGGGCGGCGTGTTCTGGTGGTTGGACAGCATGATTTCGTTTTGCCGAACGGCCGGCACCCCTTCGATGAACACATCGTTGGACGCCGTCTGGAAGGTAGCCTCCGCCCCCATGGTGCCGGAATTGACGCCGCCGCAGCTGCCCGCTTCGTCCCCCGTGCTGCGGGAGAAAATGGATTCCTGATGGCAAACCGGGTTTTCTTCCGCCATCACGGAGCTGGCGGTTTGCGCGGCGTCTTTGGATTCGGCCACGTTGTTGTAGGTCACGGGCTTGCACTTGGACGGCGTTTTACAGACATCCTGCGTGGTGAGCACGCCTTGGCTGGCGGCATGGACCGCTGTTCTGTTGTTGATCAGCACACTCATAATTGTCTCTCTACTGCCTCTCAAACCACGCCGTCGGCCAGCTGTTCTGCCGGGGCAAAAGGATCGCCGGTGATGTTCTCGAACGGATCGACCAGGCGGGCCGGGGTATCCGCCGCCGACGCGGGATAGGGGTTACGGAGCACCACCGCACCGCGCGCGCCGCTGGCGTCAGTCTCGCAGACCACCAGGCTGCCGGCATAGGGTGTTTGCGCCTGAAAACGACCGCAAGCCAGTGCCAGTTGCATGGGCATGGCCGCAGCGCCCACATCGCCCACTGTGCCGCCCATTTTAAACCGTGGCGGCCGGGGTGCCTGGGGCAAATCCTCAAGCGTGATATGGCCACGCATCAGCTCGTTTTGTTGTTCTTCCGTCAACTCAACGCGCAGCAGGGCTTGGCTGGCTTGCAGCCACTCCAATTCCGCGGCCGGCTCGGTGGAGGATGTCGCGTGGACAAAACCACCGATCTGATCGGCCTCCAGTTCCGCCGCTGTCAGGGCCTGACGCAAACAGTCGCTGAGCGCCGTCAGCCGCCGGGTTTCCGGTGATCCCGCGTGGGGCTCCAGCGCATGGGCAACGCTCGCGACCCTGGCCAGGGGGCGTTCCTCCTCAACCATGGCATCCACTGCGCGCAACACACAATAGGCCGCACCCTCCCCCGGAATGCTGCCGTAGGCCGAGCCGCGGATTTTAAGCAGGTCCTGCTCCAGCCATTGCTCGCAGGTGGAGTCGTCAACCAGGGTATCCACACCGCCGAAAATCACGGCATCCAATCGTCCTGTATCCAATGCGTGGCATAAGGTGGCGAGATAATACGACGCACCCCGCCCCGCATCGCCAAAGCGGAAATCCAATTCCGCACCGTCGAGCACCACCTCTTTGAGCGACGACACTTGCGCCGGCGTGGTGATGGAGCGGGCGCGACACTGGGTAAGCGACGGCAGCATGGTTAACACCACCAAACCCTCGCGGGAAACGCCAGCCGGCAGGGTCTGCAGAGCATTGTCCAGCGCGGTGGCCGCCAGCGCCAGGGCGCGGTCGCCGGGGGAGGCGAATCCCGCCAGATCCGAATTCGGCGCCGTCAGGGCAGGTTGGAAGCGGCCTTGTGCGTCTTCCCGTCCCAAGGATGGGTGCCAACGCGTGGCACTGAGGTTATTGTGCACCGCCGCATAAAGCTGAATCGGCTGTTCGGCCACCGAAGTGCAAAGGCCAACGCCTGTGATGGCGACTTGGCTGGCAATCGCCTCGCTCATGCCGGCTCTCCGCTGTGCAGCTCCAACCAACCCGGCCGGGTCTCACTCAACGGCCAGGGTGCGGACCAGCGCCAGGTGAGGGATAAAACCGCCTCGTTCAGATCGATCGCCACGGTATCGCAACACCCGGTGATGGGCTCCCGCTCGCCGCCCGAGCGAATCATCACAGCGTGCAAAGGCAACCGCGGCAGCGCCAGGCGCACTTCAGCCGCCTCGCCTTGGGCGACCGGGCAGTGCAAACCGGTGATGGAAAACACCTCCCCACCCGCAAAACCCGCCGGCAGTTGCTGATCGGCCGGCGCGGCGTTGTGCATGGCCGGATGCGCATGTTCCACAAAGGGCGAATCCAACTCGATCAACCCTTCGGCACCGGCCTCCAGCAGACCCCGGCGCGGCTGCCAAAAGCGGGGAATGGGCCCAAAACCGGCCGGTGCCGGCCGGTCGGCAGGCGATGTAATGCCTTGATCCGCGTATTCGATTCGGGGCAGCGGGCGACCTTCGCTGTCGTCGTGCTTAGTGAGGTAACCGCAACCCACCGGGTTGGCCTCGTAAACGCCCCCGGCGCGGGAACCGCCATAGGCCGCCTCGTAGCTGATGGGCAGCGCTTCAAATTCACCTTCGTAAACCGGGGCGACATTCAGGGCGCGACGCACCCATTTTCGGGGACCGTGAACCACCAGGTTTTTTTCGCAAAGTAGCTGATCGTCCCGGTGCACCGCCACGCGGACCGGCTGTTGGCGCGAACCGTCCGCCGGCGCCCATGCCGTGCCGGATAGAAAAAACTCACCGCCCTGTTTGAACGGCACGCTATCGGCCGCCGCCGCCAGGCTGCTGCCGTGGGGCGCACCGGCGTGGCGGTCGGCCACTTCCAAGGGCAGCGCGGCCGCATCGGGCTGTAGGCTGCCGTCGGCGGAAAACCGGAAATTGGCTTTGACGACCGCCGTGTAGTGGTGCCGGCCATCCAGCCCCCAGCCGCTGAACATGCCCGCCTGCCAGGGCGTGTGATTAAGCAGCTGCAACATCCGGTACCGGCCTCCGCTCGGAAAATCTTTGAATGTCTCGCTGCCAAGCGCGGTAAGACAAACCCAGCGGTCGCTGACGCATGATCGCCAATAGATCGAGCAAATCGCGCCCGGCCGCGCCACTCCACAGGCCGAGTTGTTTCATCATCCCGTCCGCGTCCGCGGCCTGACCGGCAATCCGTCGCTCATCGGGCGACCAGTCGGCCACGTTGGCCGCCCACCATGATTGGGCGGGAGCCACGTCTACGACCACATCGTTTTGCGCAGTGAAGGGCGTAAGCGATTCGGTGGACGCGGCGGCGTCGTGCAAGCGCGGGCGTTTGGGTAGTCGCTCTCCGGTGAGCCAAAACCATGCCTCGGCAGCGTATTGCTGCGTTCGCACA
This sequence comes from Pseudomonadota bacterium, assembly GCA_034189865.1. NCBI lineage: Bacteria > Pseudomonadati > Pseudomonadota > Pseudomonadota bacterium. The sequence continues at coordinate 5,355 of JAXHTV010000021.1, forward strand.
TCCTCCAAATGGGCCAGGAGATAAGGCACGGCGGCGCGCTTGCCGAACAGGCCCAAGCAATAAACACCGTGAGCCGGCTCCCGCTCGGCGTAGGCCACCAGCGCCGGCAACAGCTCTTCGGCAGCCAACAAAGCAGCCAGTCGCGCCAGCTCGCTGTAGTGGGGATCGCTTTGCTTCACTTTGAGCAAGCGCTCCACCATGTCGTTGATATCCCGCTGCGCGCGCAACCGCGCCCCCCACAGCCCGGGCAGAATGAGTTCCAGCGGCCGCTGTTCGGCCTCGATACCGGCATTGACGCGGTGGTAGACACTGGAAAAGGCGTTGATATCAACGGCTGGGTCATTGGCCTGGTGAGACAACAATGCCGCCCGGTCAGTCATCGACCACGTGCTCAGATCCAAACCCGACAGCAAATCGGCCGGCAACGACACGCCCTGGCGCTCCCACAAACGGAGCAGACGCGCACGATGGGCGTGCGGGGAATTCAGCATGGCGGCCTGGGTGGCAGGCGACAGCGAACAAGGATACAAGGCCAGGGCATTGGCGGCCGCTTCTGCCGTGTTGTCGTCGGTGACAAGGGCGCGGTAAGCCCCGCGATAGCTCTCGGCACGCAGCGCCGGGTCGCTCTGCCGCAAGCCGGCGGCAAAATACAGAAAATAACCGGGCGCGTTACCGGGCGCTGGGCGGTTGTCGAAACTGGTCAATACATCCACGGTGGTGCGCAGGCGATCCTCCAAACGGAGCAGGGCTTGGGCATCGGCCCAACCGGAACGCAAGCGAATCTCCCTCAGCCGGTAGAGCTGCTGGCCACTTTCCCAGTAGATGTCGGCATAACGTGACACGACCGCTCAGTCTCAATTCAAGTGAATATTGGCGCCGAAGATTTGAACGGTTTGTTCACCGAAGGTGTAGATCTGTTTGCCGTCCAGCTTGATTTTGCCGTCGGCGGTCAACTCCAACACACTCTCGCCGGTGCGGATCACGACGCCACGACCGGCTTCGAGCACGAGCATTCCGTCGGCTTCTGAAATAGCCGGCCGAGGCGCTTCGCCGGGTGCGCGCAGACGTTGCAAAACGACCACGCCTTCGGACATACGCAAGGCCACGACCGAGTCACCCTCGCGCAAGGCCGGGACCTCCGCCCCGTGCCCCACTACCGTGTGGCACTCGCCGGAATTCTGGATACTCTCAAGCGCCTGGGCAGAACCATCCTCGCAACGTGAAACCCGGGCGATGAAACATTCGCCCGCCGCGCTAGCCGCCGTTTTAGGCAATGTTTTCATGATTTTACCTCTATTTTCTCGCCCAGAATATAAATAACAATCTTACCCGTTTTGCGCATGATCCATCGTAATTTACTGCACGGGAGATTTGATTCCCCACCACCTAATTGCTGCCGATGTTGCTGCCGTTTTCGAATATGCTGCCGGCGGCGTTGACGGTCACTTCGCCGCCGTTGATCTCGATGTCGCCGCTGTCGGATATCTTGATGAACGTATTGCCCGCTTTTAGCGTAATTTCCGTCGCGCTGACCACGGTGATGTCTTTACCCGCTTCCACTTGCAGGCTCGAACCGACGTGATGTTGGCTTTCTCCGCCCACGGTGATGTCGGCATCTTTGCCGACTTCCAGCGTGTAGTTGCCGCCGATGCGGGTTTGTGCATTCTCACCCACGTACTCGTTATAGTCTTTGCCGACGGTCAGGCTGTCGTTTTTGCCCACCGAGTCTTCTTGATCGCCCTCGACCCGGGTATTGAGGTTGGCGCCGATTTCGACATCTTCGTCGCCGCCGACTCGCTCCGACTTGTTGGCTTTGACTTCGATATTGAAATCCCGCTGGGCGTGCAGATAGACCTCTTCCTGCCCCTGAGCGTCGTCGAAACGAAGTTCGTTAAAGCCGTCTCCGCCGGTACTTTGGGTCTTGAACGTGCTGACCGCCTTGCGCTCAGGCAGCGGATACGGCGGAACGTTGGTGCCGTGATAGACCCGCCCGGTAATGACCGGTCGGTCCGGGTCACCGTCGAGAAAGTCCACCACCACTTCCTGACCGATACGGGGGACATTCATTGCGCCCCATCCGGCCCCCGCCCATTGCTGGCTGACCCGGATCCAGCACGAGCTGCGCTCGTCAGCTTGGCCGAGCCGGTCCCAGTGAAAGTGGACTTTCACCCGGCCGTACTCGTCGCAGTAGATCTCTTCCCCCTGCGGACCGGTCACAATCGCCGTTTGCGGCCCCTCGATCCGGGGTTTTTTCATGATCACCGGATCGCGAAAAACCGCGCTGGCCGGCATACATTCGAATTCGTTTCGATAATCGGCCTCACCCGCGCCGGCGTCTTCTTCCCGGGCCTGGGGTTGTGTGCCGTAGTGTTGAATGCCAACAACGAGGTACTCGCTGTTGAGCTCGCTGCGGTGGTAATCCTCAAGCGTAAACTGACCGCCCGGAATCAATCGGGGGCAATCGCTCTTACCTTCCGCATTGAGCACGCGAACCCGTTCGCCTTCGAGTTGATAGCGCGCGCTTTGGGCGCCGGCTCCCGGATCCAGGAAACGCCCGGGGTATTGGTAGCGTTCCAGTGTCGCCCCGCCGCCGGCGTTAGCCGTGGCCTGCAAGGCCAGTTCGGGGCGCTGAAAATCGTAATCCTTCAGGGTAACGGCTTGGGTTTCGATGCGGTTCCATTGACCAAATGGATAAATGGCCTCCCGTTCTGCCGGAGTGCCCTGGGGGTCATGGTAGATCAGCGCTGGGGTCCCGGTGATGGGTGCGGAGGCCGACGGGGTGTCGGTGATGACCATGGTGTGACCGCCCTGGCGATGGTCGAAGAAGTACCACATACCCTCTTCTTGCATCAGCCGGCGGACGAAATGCAGGTCGGTTTCTCCGAACTGCACACAATACGAACGCGTGGCATGCGACTCCTGCAGCAAAAACCGGTAGGCGTCTGAGGACACTTCTGCGCTGTCCATCACCGCGCGGATGATATCTTCCACCGTCATGGACTGGAAAATCCGACAGTCGCTGCGTTTTTCCAGAATCCAGGTATTGGGAACCAGCGTGAATTGGTAGTGGGCGAAACGTCGACCGACCTGCCCCTGCGCGACGGCCGCCACCATCCCGCTGACATAGCGGGTGGGTTCGCCGGTGCGGCTGTGCAGCGCCAGTGTGGCGGACTGGCCGATCAGTGGAGCCAAATCGAGATGGGCATCTTCGGATACCGCTGTAACGACAAACCGAAACGGCTCCGACAACGCTTCCGAACCTTGAAATTCGACGACGCGGAGCGGACTGCTGCATTCGGATACTTCCAGCCCGAACTGCTCCCCGTTAGCCATCCCTTCCGGCATGACCTTCCCCTTATTTTGTTTTACGCGTTGTTGTGACGATGAACCCTGATGGCGACGTTAAACTTCCCTGTCGTCGTGCGAATCAGCCGGGCGGGTTCTCTCGGGCTTTTGTAATCCTGCTAGTATCCCTTCACAATCGGCATGAATCAAGAATACGCCACATACCGCAGCTCACAGCCCTAAAATTCAACCAGCCGAACAGTTTGGTCAGGGCGTTTGTTAAACGCCCCGAAACGACCCACGGCCAAATGCGAAGGGCGGCCACCGATTCGTCGGCGGCCGCCAAACCGCACGCTCTTAGGCGTTAGGCGTCCGCCAATCGTCGGAACCGGAGGTACCGGCGATTTCGTGGGTCCACTCGATCATCCGATAGCTGAACGCCACATCTTCCATGTGGGTATATTGCTGTTTATCGGGATCTTGCACATTCGGCATATGGGCCCGAATGTCCACCACAATGGCGTCGACCAGACGGGTGGTGAAATAGTGTTCCTGCGTACCGGCCGAGGACGTACGGAACCAACGAATTTCACACTGGGTCAAGGTCTCCCCGGACGTCAACGCGTTATAAAGCAGCGGCGAGGATTTATCGAACACCTTGGTAATGACCAGGGGCTGATGAACCCGTTGACCTGTGGGCTGCCCGCTCTGCGGGTCACGCGGAATCACCACTTGGTGGCTGAATGCCTGCACCAAGATTTCGTCTTCGTGGCCTTCCTGATAGATGTTGCCCACGCTGTCCTCGGTGAACGCACCGGAGGTGATGGGACCTTGACGCTCGCCCTCAATGTACAAATACGCCGGAACTGGCATGATTTAACTCCTTAAGATTCCATTGTGTTCATTTGAATTACGTCTAACGAAATCGAAACAAGAACGCCGCCACGTCTTTAAAACAAGCTCCCCCGGCGTTCTACAATCACCGCCACAAACGGTGACTCACGGGTTAAGAGTCACAAAACATGCCAGATAGAAGAAAAAGCAATTGAAGGCGGAACTTATATTTCGCAAACAGTAACTTGCGGATCTGTTCTCGGAAACTGTAGAGATAAACCCTCTCGACTGACCACAAGAAATCTGGCGACAAGTTGCCAGATTATTCCCCGGATTGGCGATTTTTCGCCATTGTGTACTCCCGCTCATCCTCAAGAGGCGGAACCGACGGACTTCCCTCACCGGAATCCAACAAACCGTACTTACGCACTTTCTCAGCGAGAGTCCGTCGCGGCACTTTTAGCGAATCAGCCGCCCGCGATTGATTCCCGGCAAAGGCCTCCAACTGGCGGGCGATTAAGTCCGCTTCAAAGGCTTGAACGGCGGCCTTGAGCCCCACACCCAGTTGATCCGACACGGGGCCAGAGGCCGAATGAATCCCGCTGCTCACAGGCGCGACCGCATCCGACAGATGCTCCGGCATGATCGGCCCCTCCCGTTCACACAACAATACGGCGCGCTCAATCAAATTACGCAGCTCCCGGACGTTGCCGGGATAGTCGTAGGTCATCAAGGCATCCATGGTGGCCGGCGCAATACCACCGATGGGCTTGTCGAACCGAGTCGATGCGTTGATGGCGAAATGCTGAACCAGGGCCGGAATATCGTCCCGCCGCTCCCGTAGCGGCGGCAGATCGATGGGAAAAACGCAAAGCCGGTAGTAAAGATCTTCCCGAAAGCTCTTGTCGGCAATTTTGGCCTCTAGATCGCAGTGGGTGGCGGCAATGATACGCACATCCACCCGCCGGCCCTGACTGGCCCCAAGGGGCCGGACTTCGTGATCTTGCAACACGCGTAGCAACTTGGCTTGAAGCCCCAGCGGCATATCGCCGATTTCGTCTAGGAACAAAGTGCCGCCGTCGGCCGACTCAATCAGGCCTTTACGATCTTGATCGGCGCCGGTAAACGCCCCTTTTCGATACCCGAACAGCTCACTCTCCAAGAGCCCTTCGGGCAACGCCGCGCAGTTTTGCACCACGAACGGCTTTTGGGCTCTGGGACTGCCCCGATGGATGGCGGCGGCCACCAGCTCCTTCCCGGTGCCGGTTTCGCCGCGCAGCAAAACGGTCACAGACGAGTCGATGACTTTATCCACCAGATCGAATACCCGACGCATCGCCACGCCGTCCCCCACTAAAGTGTGCTGGTAGTCGTGTTCGATCCGTCGCTTCAAGCGGCGATTTTCTTCTTCCAGCGAGCGGTTGGCCTGATTGAGAATCTCAATGAGCCGCTCGTTCTCTTCGATCAACTGAACGCTGTTTAGGGTAATGGCGGCCTGTTGGGCAAAAGCGCGCACCACGCGCTCCTGCTGCTCGGGAAAGGACTGCAAGTCCCCGGCCTCACCGCGGGCGTTCACCAATACGAGAATGCCGATGGTGACCTCCAGGTGGTTACGCAGCGGCACAGCCAAAAAGGACTGCGTTCGATACCCGGCGGCCCGGTCATAGGTGTAGAGGTCGCCGCAATCGAATCCGGTGTAACGGTAAACGTCCCTCAGATTCACCGCGCGCCCGCTACGAGCGCAGAAGATCACGGGATTTTCGGCGCCGTCTCGCGCTTCGGTGCCCAAATTCAAAAGCGGCAGATGCTCGCGGTTCTTCGGTACCCTCTCGTTTTGAGAAACCTCGAGGTAAAGATGGGATTTGGTTCGATCCAAGGCGTAGATCCGCCCCGCTTCGGCACCGCTGATCCGCCGCGCCGCCTGCAGAATCACCCCGAGGCGATCGTGCAGGGGCTGCTTGGCGGATAAGCCGGCGCTAACCCGGATAAACTCGTCAACAACCCACAACGCGTCAGGCTGTTTGGCGGACATCGCCTGCCTGCTCCGTTTCAAACCGGCACGTCACATCGCCGCTCCGGTCCATAGACAAATGCATGAACCGTGGTCGATCATCCTGCCCCAGGGTGGCCAATAGCTCCGCCGATGCCTTGGGCAGAATGGTACGAGCGATCACGGCATCGACGTTGCGGGCGCCGGTGTCCGCTTGCGTACACTGTGCTGCCAACGCGGCGGCGAAATCCTCGCCACAGCACATTTCCACCCCGTGGCGGGTTCTCAATCGCTCGCCCAGCTGCCCCAGCTTCAGCTCGACAATCTCCTTCATGATCTCCCCACCGATCGGCAGATAGGGCACGACGGTCATGCGGGCCAGCAAGGCAGGTTTGAAATGGGCAGCGAGAATGGGCCGGATGTGTTCGGCAATCTCCGGCACCGCCAAAGAAGAGCCCGGCGCGGCCAAATGCATGATCTCGGAAGCGGCGAGGTTGCTGGTTAGAAACAGAACGGTGTTTCGAAAATCGACGCTACGCCCCTCGCCATCGGCCAATTCACCCTTATCGAAGACCTGGTAGAACAGGTTGAGTACTTCCGGGTCCGCCTTTTCCACTTCGTCGAGCAACACGACCGAATAAGGCCGCTGCCGCACGGCTTCGGTCAGCACGCCGCCTTCGCCAAACCCGACATAGCCCGGCGGCGAGCCGATCAAACGCGAAACTGTGTGCTTTTCCTGAAATTCCGACATGTTGATGGTGGTCATGGCCCGCTCGCCACCGAACAGCAAGTCGGCCACGGCCAGCGCGGTTTCCGTTTTGCCGACACCGCTCGGGCCGGCCAGCAGGAACACGCCCATGGGCGCGTGGGGATTACCCAGCCCTGCTTTCGATGCCCGAATGCCTTGCTGGATGATATCGATGGCCGCGTCCTGCCCTCTGATCCGTCGGCTCAGCGCACTGCCCAACTCCAGCACGGCGCGGGCTTCGTCTCGCAGCATCCGGCCGAGCGGTATACCGGTCCAGTCGGCAACCACGGCCCCGATCTCCTCCGGGCCCACTTCGAAATGCACCAGCGGGTCGCCGTCTTGTGCCAGCGCCAAGTCATTGTGCAAGCGCTCGAGTTGTTCGCGAGCGGCGCTTTGTGCTGCCTCATCGGCTTGCTCATCGAGCAGGATTTTCCGCTGATCCAAAATGGCGTCGACCCACTCACGCTCCCGTTGCCAGCGGGTTTTCAGAATGTCTTGCTCGGCTTCAATCTCTTGCAGCCGAGCGCCCAGGGCTTGATCCGCTGAGTCGTCGAAGGCATGCCCCGCCGATTGATCACGCCGTTTGGCGTCCCGCTCCCGAACCAGCACGGCGCTCTCGCGCTGCAACTGTTCCAGCGCCCGCGGCGTGGCTTCCATCGCCACTTTGACGCGGGCACAGGCGGTATCGAGCACGTCGATGGCTTTATCGGGCAGCTGGCGACCGGTGATGTAGCGCGCGGACAGACGCGCCGCCGCTTCCACACCGTCGTCACGGATATAAACCCCGTGGGCTTTCTCGTAAGCCGAGCGCAGCCCGCGCAAGATCACGGTGGCCTGTTCGGCGCTGGGTTCATCGAGCTTGACCAGCTGGAAGCGCCGGGCCAGGGCCGGATCCTTTTCGAAATACTTTTTGTATTCCGACCAGGTGGTGGCCGCGATGGTCCGCAGCTGGCCCCTGGCCAAGGCCGGTTTGAGCAGGTTGGCCGCATCGCTGCCGCCCGCGGCACCGCCGGCGCCGATCAGCGTATGGGCTTCATCGATAAACAGAATGATCGGTCGCTGAGAAGCCTGAACTTCTTCGATTACCGATTTAAGGCGGTTTTCGAACTCCCCTTTCACGCTGGCGCCCGCCTGAAGCAGGCCCATATCCAGGCCGAAGATTTCCACATCCTTTAGGCTGCTAGGGACATCGCCTTCGGCAATCTTCAACGCCAGGCCTTCGATGATGGCGGTCTTACCCACACCGGCATCACCCACCGCAATGGGGTTGTTCTTTCGCCGACGCCCCAGGATATCGACGATCTGCCGAATCTCCCGGTCCCGGCAAAATACCGGATCGATCTCGCCGGCACGGGCCCGGCCGGTAAAGTCGATCGTGAAGCGCTGCAGCGCCGATCCCGCAGCCCGGCCCGGCTGCGCATCGGCGGCATCCAACGCCGAGTCGGATTCCGCTGAACCGGCGGTAATGGCGCCCAATTCCTCGCGAAGTTGCTCTTGTTTTACGCTCCGCCAATGTTCGCTGTATTCACTGCGCGCATAACGGCGCCCATTGGCGAGCAAGGCACTAAACAATGCGCCGGAGCGGATTTGCGATTCACCCAATTCCACCGAACTAATCAACCAGGCATCCTGAATCCATTCGATCAATCCCGGCGAGAACACTGGCCGGCCGCCCTGGCCACTGGCATCGGCCTCGATGCAGCGATGCAATCCGCGGATGACGCGACCAGCGTCCACGCCATAGTGGGTGAAGATTCGCTCCAGATCGCTCTCGTCCCGTTCCACCAATTTCAACAGCAGGTGTTCCACATCGACCTCGTAGGCCCCCATGGACACACAAAGGCCGGCAGCTTCTTCCAAACACTGGGTGCAAAGCCCATTGAGCCTGGCAAACAGCGGCTTGAGTTCAACATTTAACATAATGGCTTTTTATTCCATGGGTAGAAACGAAGCGTCACAGCGAAATCACCACCTCACGAGCGCCCGGTGGCGGCTGCCCCAGCCAAGTGGACCAACCGAGGCCCAATCGTTGCCCTTCGTTCAGTTCGACGGCCGCCGCTTCCCGGTCATCGAGCACCAACACCAAATCCCGTTCCAGGGGCTGGTGCACGAGATACGACAGCAGGCGACGCAGGACTGGATAATCGGGCCCGGAAGGCAGAAAACGTTCAAAGCGCTCTCGCGTGAGCGGGCCGAAGCGGAGTCGAAACTTTCCCGCGCGATCCGGTACTTCTTCGCCCAAAGTCATGTCCGCCCCCAAGCGAACGTGGGCGACGCCTAAGCGCGTTTGCTGCTCAGGCGCCACGCGCATTTTGCGAAAACTACAGGGTTCCAGCGCGACCTCATCGAGCTGGAAATAGCCGGCAATCACAGCCTCCAGCCCCCCCACGCTGCGGTTGCGTGCCATCAACAAGCCGGCATAGGGCAACAGGCGGGTCCACTCCAAACCGGCGTCGGCGCGCAGATCCGCTTCGCGCAGCCCCATCAAAGCGAAGATCCGCTGGGAGAAGGCGTCCGTCGCGCCCCGACGATAGCTCAGGTAGTAGCGATATTTGCCACCGGCTCGATAGAGCAATGACAAAAGACGGTGATGAAAGAAATCGAGGAACTCTCGCCGCACATCCCCCCCGCCTCGCTCTTCACCCAACAACTGCTCGGTGTAAAAGGCCGGAAGCGGCGAGTTGCTGCCGTACAAGCCGGGCAGATTGACCGTGACCCGATAGCGGTCGCGTTGATCCAATCGCGCCGGCAACCGCTCGATGGATTCCACCTCCCGGGTCGGAAAGCCGAGACTGAGTTTGGGCGCCAGCCGAATAGCCTCCCCCGCCGGCGCCCCCCGCGTACCGATGGGCGTTGAGTCGGGATCGGCGGCCTCGAGAATCTGAAGCGCCCGATAGAAGGTGAATCCACCGGGGTCGTCCAGAAGTGCCGCGATCAGAGCAGGGGGCGACGACCGATCTTCGGTGGCCATTGGTAGACCTCCCCATGTTCTTGCCCGACCACTTCCAGCGCGTGGAAACTGTTCACGTTGGCGTACAGTGAAAAGAACTCGTTCAACACGGTCGCCAAAAGATACATTTCGCCCTCACTGCCGAAGCGCTTCTCGTGCATGGTCAGCCGGCTTTTGACGCCCCTCACCGGCAACCCTTCGTACAGCCAGTCGAAGGGTTCGGATTCAATGGCAATCAGCCCCTCCATCCGTTGCTGCGCGGCACGCTCCGCCGGGCGGTTCACGAATGCATGAAAATCATAGGTCGTAACAATCACGCGCAACGCCCGGATATCGTTTAAGGACAAGTAGTTAAGGCCGATATTGGAGATCAGTCGCCAATGCAGGCCGTCATCCATCGGCGGCGAAACTGAGGGTGTGACGGGCGAAATATTGGAAAAGCGCGCGTAGGGCGGTGATCCGGCCGTGGGAACGCAGATGTCGCCCACGCCCAGTTTCCCGGCCAGTTGGCGATTGGAACAGGTCAGATCCAGGGAGATCACTTCGGTAGCCGGCTCGGTCAGTTGATCGCTGGCATTCACGAAGGACAGGTGGTGTTCCAGGCCGTCGTCGGCCAGGGAAGAGCGTACGCGCTGGCGGTAGTAAATCTCTTCCCGCAACCCTTTGGATGTCACCAGATGATCGAACGACTCGAACGCTGGGTAGCGGCGGCGGCGACCGCTGCCGCGAATCCAGCCTTCCACTCGATCAATGGAAAATATTTCGAAGTGGCGACTGCTGCGCCCTTGGGGACGAACCCGATATTCCATGTGCCGCTGGTCGACGCGGATGGGATCGGCCGAGTGCGCAAACAGATTCACCACCGGCGTGCAATGCAACCGAAATTGCTGGGCGCGAATTCTCAGCTTGGGATCCAACGGTCGCGAAAAATGAAAATGAACGCTGAACCCCTCTTCGAATCGCGCATTGAGTTCATCCAGTCCGTGCAGATCGAAATAAAGAAACTTCTCGGGAAAATGGAAGTATTCCTGTAGATATCGATAGCCGGCGAATGAGGTCTTCGGGTAAGGCAAGAGCGTCTGGTCTTCTGCAAATCCCTGGGCTTTGAGCTGCTCCACCGGCAAGTGATAGCTGCTGCCATCGGCGGTTTGAATGCGTATGCCCGTGAGGTACCGCCGAAACCACAAATAGAGCGTCTGACCGATATGGCGGTCGGCATGCAGATGCAACCGCAAAGCGCCGAGATGACCGCGCAAAGCCTGTACCCCGGAGAAAACGGAAAAGCCGAGGGTCAATTCACTGCTGTTGCCGGTATTCGTCACATCGGCATCGGCAACTTCCAGCGGTAGTAGCGTGACGTCGTAACAGGTCCGAAAACGGCAGGTTGTTCCATCAATGGGCGTGCTGTCGACTTCCGAGCCGCGAGGGATCAGCTTGGGTCCGGTAAAGACATGACGGACCGGATCAAACGCCACCGTTGCCACGCTGGGGAGTGGGCGTAGATAGTGCGGCCAGAGCAACGCCATGAGCGAATGGGTCAACTCCGGCAGCTCATCGTCCAACTTTTGCCGAACCCGCCCGGTCAAAAAAGCAAAGCCTTCCAGCAACCTTTCCACATCCGGATCGTTACCCGGCTCGGCCAGATACGGTGCGAGATTGGGGTAATCGCGCGCGAACTCTTCCCCCAGCTCGCGCAGGAAACTCAGTTCGTCCTCAAAGTACTTGTTGAACGCCACTATCGTGCTCGACCGTAATCAGTGAAAAACGCGCGGAGAATGGAACGTCATGAGCGAATCACGACGTGGCCACTGCCATCCAACACGGTGCTGAACACCACGGGGTCATGGCAGCCGGCCAGTTGTGCCCGGATTGTGAATTTCAGCCGCAGCGGATCGGACGGATCGGCGCAATGCTCCACCCGCACAGCTTCCAGGCGAGGCTCGAAACGTTCGATGCTTTCACGGATGGAACGACTGATTCGGGCGATGGCGTTGGGAAACAAGAACACCAGGTCGTTGAAATCCGGCAAGCCATACTCCGGCAGCGCCGCTACGCTGCCCTGCCGCGTATTGAGTAAGTCATTCAAATGTAGTGCCACCGATCGAGCGGTCTTTTCCGCGTCGAGGTCCAATGAGCGCTCACTGCCCGCTGAACCCGTTGCAAGCCGCTCGAGTAAACCGTGCTCGAAAGCCATACGCTGCTATTCCCCCGGACGGGGAGCCGGTGCACCCGCAAACCTCGGGACACCCGCCCCCGCTTATTTCGGTTCGCTTTGATCCAAACGACCGACCAGGGATAGATCGAAGCTCGCCCCCATGTACTTGAAGTGAGGACGGACGGAAACGGCCACCCGATACCAGCCGGGATTGCCCTCGACATCTTCCACGGCCACCTTCGCCGCACGCAGCGGTCGCCGGCTTCGCACATCGGCGTTGGGATTCTCTTGATCCGCCACATACTGGCGAATCCACTTGTTGAGCTCTCGCTCCAGGTCTCCCCGATCTTTCCAGCCACCGATCTGCTCGCGCTGGAGCACTTTAATATAGTGCGCTAACCGACTGATTATGAATATATAGGGAAGCCGGGTTCCCAGACGGTAGTTGGTTTCCTGTTCTTTCGCTTCGGGCGAGTTGCCAAACAATTTGGGCTTTTGAACGGAGTTGGCGGAAAAGAACGCAGCGTTGTCGCTGTCCTTGCGCATGGTCAGAGCAATAAAGCCCTCCTCGGCCAGCTCGTATTCCCGCCGGTCCGAAACCAGAATTTCGGTGGGAATCTTAGTTTCGAGCTGTCCCATGGACTCGAAGTGATGGAGCGGAAGGTCTTCCACCGCCCCCCCACTTTGGGGACCGATGATATTGGGGCACCAGCGATATTTTGCGAAGCTTTCCGTCAAACGGGTGGCAAATGCGAACGAGGTATTACCCCAGAGGTAAGCATCGTGACTGTGGTGCACGTTCTCGCGGTACTGAAAAGCTCGAACCGGATTCTCATCGGGATCGTATGGGGTTCGGAGCAGGAAACGCGGTAAGGTCAACCCCACATATCGCGAGTCTTCGGATTCACGGAACGAACGCCACTTGGCGTATTTCGGCCCTTCAAAATGCGCTGCGAGATCCTTGAGATTCGGCAGCTCTTCAAAACTCTCAACGCCAAAAAACTCAGGCGCCGCCGCTCCGATAAAAGGCGCGTGAGACATGGCGCCCACTGATGCCAAATCCTGCAACAGCTTCATATCCGGCGCGTTCGGCGTGAAGCTGTAGTTACCGATGGTCGCGGCAACCGGTTCACCCCCGAACTGACCGTAGCCGCGACCGTAGATCAATTTATAGAGCCCGGATTGAGAGATCTCAGGGGAATCTTCGAAGTCTTCCAGCAAATCTTCTTTGGACGCGTTGAGCAACTCGATGCGATTGTTTTCGCGAAAATCGGTTCGATCCACCAGTAGCTTCAGGCCTCTCCAGGCGGACTCCAGCTCCTGAAATTTAGGCTGATGAAGGATTTCGTCGAGTTGTGCGCTCAGTTTATCGTCGATTTCAGCAATCAAAGCATCGACCGCGGCCTTGTTCGCCCGCTGCTCTCCCTGGGTGCGTTCGGACAACAGCTCGCTGATAAAGACTTCGACACCCTTCTTGGCGATATCGTAGCCTTCATCCGCCGGCTTGAGGCGCGTCTGGGCCATGATCTGTTCAAGCAGCGGCGCGTCCGTGCTTTCGACCGCTCCCTGAGCTGCCGCTTCTGGATTGGATTTGTTTTCGCTCATTTTGGCGTTCCCCTGTTCATCCGCGGGTTGTTACCCAGGCATTTATTCGCTTTCGTGCTTGGCGACACCGAGTTCGTCGAGCAAACGTTGGCGCGCATCGTCGTCTTCCAGGATTGACTGGATCATTTTCCGAAACGCCGGAACATTACCCAGCGGCCCCTTCAGCGCCACCAAAGCTTCCCGCAGCTCCAGCAGCTTGCGCAGCTCCGGGACCTGCCGGGCGACCTCCTCCGGACCGAAATCCCGGATGCCTTCGAACCGAAGGTTGACGTCCAAATGAGCGTCTTCGTCGTCGACCAGCGTATTGGGCACTGTCGTGTTAAAGGACAAATCCATTTCACGCATCACATCGTTGAAATTGGACTGATTAATGTTCACCGGCGCGCGCTCCTCCACAGGACGCTCGTCCGGTCGACCCACGAAGTCGCCCAGAACCATCATTTTGAGCGGCAGTTCGACTTCTTCCTTACCACCACCACTGGCCGGTGTATAGGTGATATTGATCCGTTCCTTCGGCGCAATACTGCGATCTTTCGACATCGTTCACTCCTGCCTTCGGTATTAATTCAGTTTCATCTCTGCCAGCACAACGGCCGCTTGCGGATCCAAACGGCACAACCGCCGGCAAAGCGCATCGAACCGCCCTGTGCGATCTACGTTTTCCGTCATCCATCCCCGCCCGAGCCGTTTATAGGCATCGAGAAGGCTCCAACAGGTATCGATCACCGTTTCCGGTTCCCACCTTTCCAGCCCGTGGGTCGTGATGCGCTCTTCCAAAGACTCGAGCATCAATACCGCCACGTCGGCCCGACCTGCGTCCAAACATAAACGCGCTTCGGCCAAATCCCAAGCGTATTTCTGCCGTTCGGATGTCATGGCAGGTCGTTCGGCCTGCAGCGCATTGATGGCCTCGGCCATGCCGCCGGCAGCCAACACCTCCCGGGCTTTGGCAATCGCCGGCTCCAGCGCCGCGTCGGCTAAGGTGCCCGGTGCGCCGGTCGCTGCAGGGCCGGCCTGAGACGACCGTGCAGTGGACAGTTGCGCGGTATTGAGCAAGTTGCGGGTGGCCTCCTCAACGAACGGCGACCCATCGTGGAATTTCAACTCGCTCAGCTTGGGAAGTCGGGATAACAGCTCATCGACCCCTTCGGCAACCGCCTTGGCCGCCGCGTGATAGCCTAATCCACGAAGCGCTTCGGCGAGCATGCGATGTCCGTCAAGCCAGAACGGACAACCACCCAGGCTGGACGTAATGGGGTCGATGAGGTCGCGATGGCCTTGCGCCGTCAACAGTTGCTGGTATTGCTGCCGTCTATCAAGCGCAACCGGGCGCATGGTGGTCACACCGTTGCTATCGTGCGGCGGATAATCGCAAACCTCCCGCCAGATGGCGTTCTGCAAAAGACGATAGGCGATCGAATCGGAAGGATCCTCGGCTCTCAATGCATCCGACATTTGCAGCAAGGCTTTTCTCAACGCTCTGGGTGAGTGCGTATCGACTTGAGAAGGTAGATCGGATACCACACCGGAAACCGCGGGCGTGACTGATCGCCTTCCGGGGGATGTCGTAGGGGCCACGTCCGCGTCGGTGGGGTCACTCACCGGTCTGGCCGCCCGCGCATTATCACCGGCCACGGCTTCTTTTTTGACCAAGCCCAGTGCGCGTCGCAGCGTGCCGAGCGGGAACTCCAGTGGCTCTGTCTGGGCGGCCAAAAAGTCTTCGATGGTGCTCAAGGCTTGTAAGGCATCATCCACCGCCTGAGGCTGTCCGCCGGATCCGTCCCGTCTTTCCACTTCCGCCGTCGCCACTTTGTCCAGCCAGGATAGCGCCGCGGCACGGGCTCGCATCCGCTGCACCGGCGGCCACAACGACGGCCAAAAATTCTCCATCAGGGTGGTGATCAATCCCAGACCGTCGACCAAACCGGCGTAGCCTTGTTCTTTGAACAGCCCCTGGGCGAGATAACACGCCACCAGCAAATCCTTGGACTTCTCTCTGAGTATGGTTTGCGACAGATCAGCCACCAGCGCCCAGTCCACCGAGCCACCTTGCAATGATTCGAGCTTGGCAATTTCAGTACTGATTTGTTCGAACTCACTGTCGTACTTGACGTTCTCACCGGCCGGCGAGTGCGCCGACACGGGGATAGAACCCAATTCCAGCAGCTGGCTTATTTGATCTTCTTGTCGGACGACCACCGAGTCTCCCATGACTAAAACCGCCTGTGGAGAGCCAAAAGCTCTAGCTTATGCCAACAAGCGCCGTTTACCCAGCCTATACACCTCATCACGACTGTAGAACGCCGTTGCGCCTTCCCACCGCAGTCAACCCCGGTGAGGTCCGGTTGCCTCATGTTTCGTCCAACTCGCTGGCGAACTGTTCGAGCATCGCCAGCCGATCGTAGACGTACCGATCGAGGCCTAGTACGGGGAGCCGCCGCAGCACCACGATGCGGTATTCGATTTCGTTGCGAAGCAAACGAAGCCGGCCGTTGTTTCGCATCAGTGCTTGCTGGTCGGGTTTCAAACCCCGCCACTCCAGGACAAACCGCTGGATATCTTCTACCTCCCACTCCGGCGTATCGAGGAGGATTTCCGTCATGTGGGTGATCCGGTCCAACTGATAGGGTGAGAACTCATGGCCGGCAAATAACGGCAAAGATGCGTTCTCATCACCCCACCAAAATACCGACGCGCCGATCATGACCGGTATGGCGATCAGAACCACCAGGAGAGCCTGCCAGGTGAAACGGGAAGATGGCCGCGCCAACGGTCCGGACCGGGACTGCGAGGCCTGATGAGGAGCCGTTCGAGGTTGCGGGCGGGTGGCATCATCATCCAATGCGAAAGCCGGAGAATCGGTTTCCAACTCACCAAGCAAGACGGAGCGTTGCCGGCGATAGTTCTCATAATCGATACGTCCGACCTGAAATTCTCGACTAAGCGCCCGCAATTTGACGCGTCGCTTTTGAAAATCCTCACTCATGCCGGTCCTTAGTCCCTGGAGTGTTCCTTACCATCCGATATACCAATGAACGTCAATTCATCCCTGAATGTTCATGGGCGATCGCCCAGCAAAGGCAATCGAGACAATAGTCCACGCGAGGACGACAACAACGCCTCGAGAAACCCCTCGACGTCGGAAATCCGGTCATCCCTCTGCAGGGCCACCGCGCGCTCGATCACCTCCCGCCGGCCGGGACCCAATTTCGAGGAAGGTAGCGGTTTGAGGCCCTGTTCGGTCGCTTCCCGCGCACTTTTTCGGGCATACGGATGGCGACCGGTGATCAGTTCGAAAACCACGCATCCCAAACCATAGACATCATCACGCACATCGGCCGACTGACCTTCCAGCATCTCCAGGCTGGCGTAGGCGGGCGTGAAGGCCGACAAAAACGAGCCGTCGTTGTCACTGTCGGCGGAATAATGATCGAGCACGCGTGCCACACCGAAATCGAACAACTTGGCGGTTCCGTCAGGCGTCAGCAACACGTTACTGGGTTTGAAGTCAGCATGAATCACCCCTTTGCGATGGGCCAGCGCCAGCGCCCCGGCCATGCCGGCGATAATTGGCAGCGCATGCTCCCAGGGCAGGCCGGTGAACCCGGGCTCGCGAATCACGGACTTGAGGGTCCGCCCCTCAACCAGCTCCATGGTCATGAACACCAGGCCGCCGTCTCGATCGAAATCATAGACCCGCAGGATATTCTCGTGCGCCAAGGCCTGACCCCACATGGCCTCGCGTTGGAGCGCTAATATGGCTTCAGGAACATAACGATAGTCTTCGTTGAGCACTTTGAGTGCCACGTACGGATTCGGAAATCCGGCCTCTTGTCTGCGGCGATCCAGCGCGAGGTATACCACGCCCATGCCACCACGCCCGAGCTCTCTGCCCAGCTCGAATCGATCCTTAATTACATGGCCGGAACCCAGCGGCCTCGACGCCGCCGACGCCGGCTTGACAGGCCCGGACTGACCGCCCGGTCGCTGGGTGACAGTGGTCGAAGACCCCGTGTTGTCCGGATGGGGATCATCCATGTGTTGCCCTTTTGTCGAGTCAACCTGGCTAATCTCCGTTCTATCGACCACCTGCTCGTTTTCCGAAGACCGCCGCAGTAAGGCGGACACGAGCGCCTGATAAACAGGCTTGGGTAAGGCGTGCTGTTTGTGGAACGCCAGCAGCTCGGTCAGTTTGGCATCCCGTTCACCCACTTCCACCGCCGTTTCCGCCTGAATATGGGCGATGAGATCATCAAGCGGAATCTGGCCCTGACGCCATTCTTCCAGCCTGGAAGTCAGCATCGAACCCGGCCGCCTAGTGGAGATTGTACGGTGAGTCGTATCCGTGACCGCCATCTGCTCTTCTGTCATTGCACTTCAACACCGATGACGGTGATGTTATCCCGGGCTTCCCGCTCCAAGCTTAAACGAACGAGCTGGTCGGCCCACTGGTCCGGACTGTCCGGAGACGCCATGATCGATGCGATTTCGGCATCCGTCAGATCCTTGGTCAGGCCGTCGGAACACAATAAATAACGGTCCTTGGGCATGAGATCGAATACATCCATGTCGACAATGAGCTCATCGGCCGCACCGACGGCCCGGGTCAACACATGGGATGCGGGATGGCTTTCGGCATCTTCTTCGGAAACCAAACCGGTCGCCAGCAATTCCGCCAACTCCGTGTGATCCCGGGTGAGCCGATCCAGCGTCCCCTCGCGCAGCCGGTAAATGCGGCTGTCTCCGGCCCACAGGCACAGAGCCGCGTACTCGTGCGTCACCAGTATCGCCACCGTACTGCCAATGATGTCTTGCTCGGACTGACGCAACTCGACCAGGGTCTGATTTGCCAACCGAAGCCGACTTTCCAGTGCATCCACATACTCTGACAAATGCTGTTGTGTCGGTACATCGGCGAGGGCGTCAACCACGGTACGACTGGCCAGTGCCCCGTCCCGATGCCCCCCCATGCCATCGGCCACCACCCAGATACCTTTTTCCGGCATGTCCAAATAGGCGTCTTCGTTGATGGCTCGTTTTTTGCCTCGGTCGGTCATCGCCGAGGAATTCCATGGCCGGGAGCGCATTCGGTCTTCAGCGCGGGCAGGTGAGGGTTGCGCGGTTGCGAGCTCGGCAAGGCGGGCAGGCTTGAGAAAATTAGGTTCGGTGTCGTCCTCTCCGCCCATTAGTTGATTCAAGTGCGTTGCGGCCCCTTCACCGGGCCGCGGTAAATCTCGGGCCGGGTCTCGCGTGTCGGGTGAACCACCCGACTCCAACCAAGTCACGGACTTGGGCACATCCCAACCCCAGCGGGCCCAACGTCCGTCGAGCATGGCGGCATAGCCACCTGGGCTCGGAAGCGCCTCACTCACCATCAGAACAGGGGGCACGGAAACCGAGCCTTTGGTCCACCAGAGGCTGCTGGACCGATACTGCCGAGTCAGCAACGCGCCGAATAACTCCATCACCCCCGGCTCCAGCGCCCCGCCCGGCTCTAACGCCACGCCCCATTGCCGGTGAGGCTGGCCGACTCCGGTACCCGGCTTGGCCGAATGCGGACGAACCCGGTCACTGACGGCACCGAGTCCGGACAATCGCGCCCGGAGATCTTCCGTGGTGAAATCTTGTTCCAAGGCTGCCAGAAGGAAGTTCTCGGCCGCTTCGTACCACGACTGGGCTTCTTCTCTCAGCAAGGCAACCGGATTGAAATCAGAGGACAACGGCTCGACCAGGACCAAGGGGAAATAGCGCCCCACCCGGTCCACGCTGGGAATCATGATGCCGGTGCAGGCTTGCTCGCCGCAGCCCCCGGCAGTGAATACGAATCGCCAGACCGGGCTTACTAGATAATAACGCAGCCATTGGGTGCCGAGCTGCTGCTGACTGCAGGAAATCGCGTTCTGACACCAACGGTCCCAGCTGTCCCGGAAACTGCGCGGCATACCGAGGTTCAAGAAATCACCGTGGCTCGGTAACTTCCCATAAATAGCCGCATGGCTCTTCGTCGCTTGGTTCACATCGACCCCGGGCACCGAAAACGGAACATATCTGAACGCCCAAAAGGATTCACGGCGCTGGCCGCACGCAATTCCAGGTCTGCCTGGTAACCGGATTGCTCGAAACGAATTCGGTATCGATCACTCGACAAACGTTTCAGATCGCCTCGCTCCAGTAACTTGAAGAACGCCCAGGGCCCATCTTCATAGATTCGAAAACGGCGACCCGAGAGCGTTTCCATGCTGAGCTCGGCCGTGCTACCGGCCCCTTTGGCCGGCCACACGAACGAAGAAGGACGCTGAGGTCCATGTCGGTAGGTCAACGACTGCCCACCAATGTTCACATCCAGCCGGCCCACCCGCTCATCGAGGTAAGAAGGTTTGAGTTCGAACGGGACATTAAAGGAGGCCCCACCCCGAAAGAAGCTGTCGCGAAGTTGTGCGGCGCGACGAAGCTGAACGAGAAAACCACTGGAATCGGAAATCGCCATTCCATCGATGTTTCGCCATGACCAGCGACGCGTGTTGACGAATGGCGACAAATGTTCCGATACAAAGCGATCGAGTGCCTTGCCGGGACCGAAAAAGTTTTCGAAATCACCAACGGTGACTTGATCCGAACTGGAGCGATAAAACGGATACCGTTTGGCCAGGGTGGCCCGGCAGTCGGCGTAAACCGTCCCCCGCCACACGGCATTGAGTTCCTCGCGTGCCGCGCCCAATGACGATCCGAGCGCATTGTTGTTTAACGCCAACAGCCAGGACGAAACAGGGTTCGGTGACCGACCGGCGATTTGTCTCAGTTGAGCCGAAGCGGACTTGGCATCCGCCCGCATTTCTCGAGCGACCAATTTGAGCGCGTCGCGATTCGGTTCCGGAGACTGACTGATCAGTTGGATTTCGGCATAGAGCGCGCCGATCGCCTGAACCAAATCCTGCGTTCTTGGAACGCCGGTATCGATGCTCGACGTCACAGCATTCAATGTCGAAAAACTGAGTTCCACAAACGCCGTATCGATGGCCGGCTGAGCGGCAAGCCAATCGGCCGAGGCGGCGCTCGCCATGTCCCGGGCATTGCCCAGCGCGTTCTCTTGTTGTTTCCCGTTCGTGTCGGCATGCTCGAAAACGGTATTTGCCCGCACCGTGTCGAGGGTTTTAACGAGCGGCGATTTGGGGCCATGGGCCAGCGCGAGACTGCTCGCCAGGTCATTCAGCCCTTGCGGCGGACGGACTTTGAGCGCGCCCAAGACGTCTTGCCAGGTTTTCACGTATTCCCGGATGTACAAGTCCTCCATCTGTCGGGCAAGACGTTCGATGGCATCGTCATCGTAGGATTTTGCCGCCCGCGGACCGAGCACCCAGTTGTCCTCCACAGCCGCTCGGGCAATGGCCCGATCGCGCTCCACATAGAAGGTTTCCAGCCCCGGACGTGTGAACACCCGGTGCACCGTCACCGGCGCTTGTTCAGCCGCGGCTGAAACGAACAGCTGGTCCCATTGGTCTCCGGCAATGGCCGCCAAATCTAATGGATTGCCGAGAACTTGCTCCGCTTCCGACTTGAGTCGCAAATAGGCAATCACCGACATCGGAACCTGGGACGCTAACTCGCGCGCCTGGGCGACCAGACCGTCATCCACAGGAGTGATTAAGGGCGTGTGTTCGAACATGACGGCCAGATGATCACGTAACCGGGCCTGAAATGCGGGCTCTTGGGGATAGGCCTGTTTCCATAAACTCACCGCCCATGCCTGGACGAAACGCGGATCCAAGCGTTCGGGCAATGCCAGCATCAGATAAGCGCGCAGCGCCTCCAGTTGAAACTCCGGTTCCTTCGGCCCGGTTCGCAACTGATGGGCAAACTGATCGCTAAGGCCCGGCAGAAAATAGCGACGCAACACCGAACCATAGGCATCGATGCCATCGTCGTAGAACTCGTCGCCCAAATAAAGACCGAAACCCATCTTCCAGGTGGCGCGCTCGGGATCGAAAACCGTGACCGCGTTGCGCAAGGTATCCAGCATGGGTCCCACCTCGTGCATGTCATACGGTTGCGGCCCCAACTCGGCGCGCGCTTGTTCGAAGGCCGCCAGTCCGGCCGCCATTTCCTGCAGCCGCGCCTGATTCGTGCTGTAACTTGTCGTCCAAGCCACAATGCCCGCAATAATCGCGACCAGTCCGATCGCCGCTACAGCACGCTGCGACCAGATTCTCGCTTTCTCCACACCGACATTGACACCGACCAATTCAGCTTCCGATATCAGTACATCCTGGAAGAAGCGGCGCAAGAAAAAGCTGTGCTTTTGATCGACGGCGACTTGTGAAGCTTCGGTAGCCGCCAGTCCGAACGAACCCTCCACGGCGCTGTCCAGTTTGTCGATGGGCTGGCCTTTCTGTTCGCCGGAACAAAAATACACGCCCCGCAACAAGGGTGCGGTTTCGAAACGATGGGCCCCGAAAGCTTGCTGCAAAAATTGCTCAAGGATCGGTTGAAGCCCCTCAAACCGCTGGGGAAATCCATAAACCAAGGCGCGACGCGCCACGTCGCGCTCGTTGCGGAATCGCCACAAGACTCGCTCGTTGAGACGACGGACCAGGGCACCGAACTCAACGCCGAAACGCTCCAGCGGCGCGATGCGATCCTCCCGGCTACCCCAAGGGAAGGTCAAACCCCACAACTGATCGCGTTCTTCCCGGCCGAGGTTGTCGAAAAACTCGGTGAAACCGGCGATTAAATCGACCTTAGTGAAGAGCATATAAACCGGCACGCGGACGCCAAGCTGCTCCCGCAGCTCCTCGATGCGGCTTCTTACCGCGCGCGCATGCAGCCCCCGCTCGTGCTCGGATTGCGTCACCAGATCAAACAAACTTAAGGTGACCACAACCCCGTTTATCGGACGTCGGGGTCGATTGCGACGAAGCAGTTGAAGAAACCCACGCCAAGCCGCGCTGTCACTCGCTTCGTGGCTGTCCTGCGTGGTGTAACGACCCGCGGTATCGAGAAATACGGCGTCTTCGCCGAACCACCAATCGCAATTTCGGGTGCCGCCGACACCTTGTATCGCCGCGCTACCGAACTTGTCCGACAAGGGAAACTTGAGACCGGAGTTTTCAAGAGCGGTGGTTTTTCCGGACCCGGGCGGCCCGATCACCACATACCACGGCAGCTCATATAAATACTGACCGCCGAAGCTTGATCCGCTGGTCCTTTTGAGCAGCTCCAGCGCTTCAGTCATGCGCTGATCCATCGCGTCGACGTCTTCGTGCGCGCCAGCCGTTCCGGCCTCCCCGGCGGAAACCATGCCATCGGCGAGGGCGGCGTTGGACTGGCGTGCTTTCACAAAACGCCAAAGCTGCACCGCACCCCAAATGAGAAAGACCACCGCGATGGCGGAAAGGCGGAAACCCACACCGCCGAAAATGGCGTTACCGGATATTTTGATATAGGGCGCACCGAACCAAATCAGTACGGCGATGGCCACCACCCCGATCAGACTGACGGCCCAAGGACGCCCGCCCGCCAAGCGATTGGCTCGCTGATAGATGGATCTTATGCGGTAGAGAAAGCCCAGATTCATTGCGATTGATCCTGCGTGGCGGCATCCGCGCTGGTCGCGATGCGGGCCAATTGGTCACGCACATCATCGCTGGCCTGATGCTGCACCACGGCGAAGGTGACAAATATCACCAGCAACAAGGCGCTGGTCACTGCCGCAACCACCCAAGGCGGTACGCTCCGCCCCAAAGTGCGGGTAGCAATTTTCGCCCCCTGCCAATGGGGCGAAAGTTCCCGCTCGAAATCGCCGCGATTTCGCTGGATAGCGCGAAATACCCGCTCTTCCAAGTCGTCCAACAAGGCACGCCCGTTGTCCATGATTCCGTACTTGCCTTCAAAACCAAGCCCTAAGCAAAGAAACATCAACTCCAGTAACTCGGTATTTCGCTCCGGTTCCGCCAGCAGCCGATCAAGGATCTGAAAGAACTTCTCGCCACCCCAAGTCTCATTGTGGAAGGTGCTGAGCAGGCTTTGAGAGGACCAGGCACTGCTGCCGCCCCAGGATGTTTTCAAAACCATTTCGTCAATCACCGAGCACAGGCTGTAACGGGCGGCAGAAATCACCGCCGGATTGTCGACAGATCGGCGGGCTTCGGTCTCGAATTGCTTGATCTCGTCCACCAGCTGGCCACGCAATTGCATGGGATCCGGCACCGCGGCGTTATCTCGCAACTGGATAATCACGGAAATCAAAACCGACGCCGCGTCGATCAGCGGGTTCACGCCATGACGCGAGAGCCAAGCACGACTCTGGGGGTCCAGCGCCGTGAAGCCCCGCTCCGGCACCGACGAGGGCGCCTGTGGAGATGAAGATACTGAGCTGAGGTCGCCCCGGCCCGGCCGGGGACGAATGATGGTGCGATCTTTGTCGTTCATTCTCGTTATGCCTTACCGCGTACCGCCCAGAACTCCATTTTGAGTCCGGGAAAATCGCCTGCCACATGAAATGCAATACCACCTGATTGACGCAGCTGCTGCCAGAACTCGCCCGACCGATCGAGCTCGAAATAGGTGTAACCGGCGTAATACGGCAATTGCCGGGGTGCGACAGGTAACGCGCGCAGCCGGATGCCCGGGAGCTGCAGGTTCACCAGCTGGCGGATTTTCTCCACCGGCCCGACTTTCAACTGGGCCGGCAGACGCGCACGGACTTGCTCCGGTGGGACGTCGGCACTCACGGCAAGGATGAAATCGGCTGATTCCAGCAAACTCGTATCGGTCACGGTAGCAACGCGAATTCCGTATTTTCGGGCGTCGAGTTCAATTGCCACAGCGCTCTGCTCAAAGACGGAACTCAAATACTGCCGCAGGATTTGCATCAAGCCGTCGAAACTGGTGTTGAGGTCATCATGCTGATAGCGATGATACGAGCCCGGCCGGCGCGTTTCGCTGGCAAAGGTGGCCAGCTCGCCCCCCATCTGAGCCAACTCCCGATAGAGAAATTCAGGGTGAAGATCCGGAAGCTGCCCGAGATGCCGCAGCAGCATTTCTTCCCGATTGATCAGCTGCAGCAGCAAAAAATCAGCCAGCTCGGTAAAACTTTGTCCGCCCGCGTTCAATCGCGCCACGATGGCTTCCGCCCGGTGTTGCAGAAGACCCATCAATTCCGATACAAAGCCGGACAGTCGGGGTACCGCGCCAACGTCCAGAACAGAGGGAATGAAGTCGTCGTCGATTACCACGCTGCCATCGGCCCGAACCTCGATGATCCGAGCAATCGGAATCGTCGTGTAACCCGAGAGATTCTCGCCGTCCAGCCTCAATTGGAGATGAGGAACACTGGCCGCCACCTGGGCGAGCTTCCCGTCCTGATCGGTCAAATCGGAGACATCCACTTCTCGGGCCAACAGCCGCGCCAGGGCATCAGCATCTTGACCACGCGCCACCTCTGGGTGGTGGGCACCTTTGAGTGGCACGGCCAAAAACACGCGGGCGTTCTTGGTATCACTCGGCACCACCAGGGGCGGTGGCGCCAGATCGTTTTCTGGAAACCGAAAAGCTGTTCCGTCCGAAAAAACTCCGGTGGCGCGTGCGATGGCCAGTTTTCCCAACCCCAACATCGGGCGATCCAACTCGAATTGGCGAATACCCCATGGATATGCGCGTCCGGCGGTCGACCGGTCGTGGATCAGCGCTTCAAAATACCGTGTCTGTTGTTGAAAGTGTTGTGGTCGAAGGAACATCCCTTCCGACCAAATAATCTGATTAGTCGTTGGCATCCAAGCGTCTCTATCCCGGCCGAAAATTTTCTAATGTGGTAGCGAGAGGCTGATCAGTCCCGCTTGATCGCCAGCGTGACGGCCCGTGCTTCCAAGTTGATGACCAGTCTCGCTTCGCCCTCGGGAGGAACCGCTACCGTTTTCCGCCAGTCGGCTTTGGAAATATCTTGGTAGGATGCCACCACGCCGACATAATTCGTGTCACTGTGCGGCTTGATCGTCAGATCGACCGCATCACCCGGCTTAACGGCAACCTCCCGTTGCTTGATCAAATCATCCCCCAGAGCGTTCCGAGGATTGTCTACCAAGGTGAAAAACTCCGCAGTTTCGAAGAATGTCACCGATTTCAATTCGTAGACGTTCACGACCAGTGGGGACGGCCTGCCATCGGCATTCGGATTCAGCTTGCTCGAAGCAACGATGGTGGTCGCCAGCACCCGATCTTCGTCGCCCCAGAAAGGCATGTACGAACACCCCCCCAACAAAACAACGAGAAATAAACAAAGCGTGAGCCGTGAAATGCGGTTCGTTTTCATAGGTCCCCTAATCATGCAACCCCGGTAGATAAACTGGATAGTCCAGACCCGATTCGATTTGTATACGAAACGTCGTGAAAGCCGGCTTGTTCGGTCGTTTGCACCACGCTTATAACTTGCTGTTGCTGATGAACATCATCGGCCCGGCCTTAACCGCCTTGACGGGTCTGCTCGATTCGACGCTCATACGCGTCGATAAAATGCTCTTCGTATAACTGACGATACGCCCGCCCGTCATCGTCACTGAACATTCGATAATGCTCCATCAACCAATCCCAGTAACGGCCTTTCCAGGCCACCGACAGCACGCCGCCGCCTGAACGACTTTTGAAACGGGACTCCAAAGCAGCCGGATTCATTTCCTGGGCTACCGCGTCCAGCGCCGCCCGCATCCCGACGACAAATGCATCCTGATGCCCATTGAGGTCACTGAGTGCTTGTTTCAGCGCGTCAATGGGCGGCAAATAACCGGGATGACGTTCACCGAACATCTTCCGCATCGCCTCATCGGCGGAAACCGAAAACTTCAGTGGATTGTTGCCCTCCCGATCGACTTGCGTGACAGACATTCTGAAGTCCGCACGGGCCTGATTGCGGATTCTCAGTCCGTCGATCAAACCGGTCACCGTCTCTCGGACAGCCTGCCCGACGGTATAGCAAAACTCCACCTTCTGGGCTTCGGTGAGATCCAGCTCGTCGAGTCCGAGTCCCGCCAACAGTGCACGCACCGCTTTGTCATCGGATGAGGTCGGCTGGGGAGATTCAGAGGCAACGGTCGGCTCCACAGCCGGTACCGGAGAATTTTCACGTAAGCTTTCCTCCGCCCCATGGGGAATCTCATTCGGCAAAGGCGCATGATCCCCGGTGGCGTCCCAGTCTTCAGGGATCAGCCCGGGCGGCGAAAATGGGACGTTCAGGGCATCGGCCGAGGCGTTGCGCGCGGACACACCATCGGACTCCGCGGCCGGTGGCTGCTCGTCGCCTAGCCACTGCGACAAATCCGAGTCGGCGGCCTGGTCGGAAGATGCCGGCCGGTCAGCATGGCCAGCAGGGGCAAGTTGCCCGCCCATTGCTGCCAAAGGATCGACGGGAATAATTTGATCGTCGGGCGTTGCCGATACCGACGGTGTGAAAGATGAATTGCTGGTCGGCGGATCGGAAAGCGACTTTTCAAGGCGGTCTGAATCCGAAGCAGACCCGAGCAAATCGTCGAGTTCGTCAAACACGCCCGCAGCGGAATCCAGTCCGACTTCGATTTCGTACTCGCCGATCTGGAGCCGATCACCGTTCCTCAAGCGCGTACGCTGTCCTTTGCCGATAGGGGCTTCAGCGCCGCTAAAGAAAACACCGTTGGTGCTGAGGTCGGCGAGGTAAAATTCACCATCCTGCCATTGCACTTCGGCGTGAACGCTGGATACGTAACGCAGCGGATCGGGCAAATGCCACGCATTCGATCGGGCACGTCCGATCGACCCACCCTTGACACCGAATGTCCAGGCAGAATTGGCGCCCAATAGATCTTTGTTGGAGCTGACGACGGTGAGCGTGACCTGCCTATGCTGCCTAGCGGCCCCCTGCGCACTCATGACAATTCCTTTTTTGAGACCACCCATGCCGCGTCACTCGACCGGACTATCCTATCAAGACATTCCATGCGGTTCAGGACGCCCCCAACCCCCTGCTCCGCAAACCCGAAACGATGCCGTGGCTGCTGTATGACCGATGCGCTTATAAAGGTTTTGACACTAGCATATTCCGCAGGCTCAACACACCCCCCATCGTGTCGAGACCCGCTTGCCGGCGTGCGTGGTATGGCCGCACACAAACCCGCTGGCGTCGAATCGCCATGTTGGTGCCCGGGGCCGGACTCGAACCGGCACGGAGTAACCTCCGAGGGATTTTAAGTCCCTTGCGTCTACCAATTTCGCCACCCGGGCGCGGCGAGCATTCTACCTGAGAACAACATAAAATTAACCGTTGATGATATCCAGCCGTCTAGAGGCACCCGATTCCATCAGCCATTACCCTCGCCCTTGGCATTTAAGTAACGACCACGAAGGCCGGCCCCATGAGAACACTCAACGACTACCCGCTTCGAGAGCTGAAGGTGATCTACCAGGTTCTTCAGCTGGGCATCCAAACTTACCCCGAAGTATTGGATTCGGTCCTGCACCAGGACCTCTTCGACTATTTGCGTCTGCAGGCGCTTAAAGAAGGCGTTGACCCCTCGATGCCGGATGAATGGCAACAGTGGCTCGGCAATATGGATCCCACGGCAATGGCATAACGGCGGATTCCGGCGTGATGAAAATCGCGGTGTTGGGTTATGATGCAGCGCTATCGAGTTCACCCGTCCGGCGAGCCATTGTATCCAAACACCATGAGTAACTACCCGATTACCCGACGCAAGACCGTGCCTGTCCGAGTGGGATCCGTCGTCGTCGGCGGCCAAGCACCGGTCGTGGTTCAATCGATGACCAACACCGATACGGCCGATGCGGCCGCGACCGCCGCCCAAGTGGCGGATTTGGCGCGCGCCGGGTCGGAACTGGTTCGCATTACCGTCAATACGGCAGAGGCCGCCGCCGCGGTCCCGGAGATTCGATCCCGACTTGACCGGCAAGGCGTAGGCGTACCGTTGGTGGGCGACTTTCATTTCAACGGCCACAAGCTGCTGCAAGCCCATCCCGAGTGTGCACGAGCGCTGGGCAAGTTTCGCATTAACCCCGGAAACGTCGGTCGCGGACGCAAACGAGACGAGCAATTCGCTCAGATGATCGAAGCCGCCTGCGAGTACCAAAAGCCGGTTCGTATTGGCGTCAACTGGGGTAGCCTAGATCAAGATTTGCTGGCGCGGCTGATGGATGAAAACGCCGCCAAAGCCAATCCCGCCGACTCGCGCACGGTGATGGACGAGGCACTGATCATGTCCGCATTAGACAGCGCACGTCGGGCTGAGGAATTGGGTTTGGGCCATGACCAAATTATCATTTCCTGCAAGCTGAGCGGCGTTCAGGATCTCATTCGGGTTTACCGCGAGTTGGCCCGCCGTTGCGATTATCCGCTTCATTTGGGTCTGACCGAGGCCGGCATGGGCGTGAAAGGCATCGTCTCCTCGACCGCCGCGCTGGCGGTACTGCTGGAGGAAGGAATCGGGGATACCATCCGCATTTCTCTCACGCCGGCGCCAGGTGCACCGCGTACCGAGGAAGTTCGCGTCGCCCAGGAAATCCTCCAGAGCATGTCGCTGCGCTCTTTCACACCGTCGGTGATCGCCTGCCCGGGATGCGGTCGCACCAGTAGCACGTTCTTTCAGGAATTGGCACGCGATATCCAAAACCATCTTCAAGCCCAAATGCCTATGTGGCGAAAAACCCACCCGGGCGTTGAGAACATGACCGTGGCGGTGATGGGCTGCGTGGTAAACGGTCCTGGCGAAAGCAAACATGCCAATATCGGCATTTCTCTTCCCGGCAGCGGGGAACGGCCGGTAGCCCCCGTCTATGTCAACGGCGAAAAAACGGTCACCTTGAAAGGCGAACACATCGCGCAGGAATTCACCGCTCTGGTGGATCAATATGTCGCGGACCACTATCCGGGAAACACTTAACCGCTCGCTCCGCCTCCACCGGTAGGCGCGATACCTTCAATGCTCCCAGTTTTCACTCGACTTCCGCCAACAAGCGCTGCAGGAGTCGGTGCGCGCTGGTCACATAAGCGGAACCGAACAAAATCACGTGGTTCAGAATGTGGTAGAGCTGATACAGGTCGCGTCGTCGCGCATACCCCTCATCCAGCGGCCAGGCTTTTTGATACTCGGCGTAAAACGCCGGCGATAAGCCACCGAATAGCTCGGTCATGGCCAAATCTGTTTCCCGGTCACCAAAGTAGATCGCCGGATCGAAGATCACTGGTGCGCCGCGCTCGTCCATGGACACGTTTCCCTGCCAGAGATCTCCATGCAGCAAGGATGGAACCGGCCGGTAGTGGTCGAACAAGCGCTCAATTCGGGCCATAACCGGCCGACCGAGTTCCGCCAAAGCCGGATTGATCCCCTCGACGCTTGCCAGCATGGGTGCCAAGCGCCGCTCACGGAAGAATGCCACCCAGTCCGTCTCCCAACGATTCGCTTGCGGGGTGGTTCCGATGGTGTTGTCTCGCCCCCATCCGAATTGCTGCTCGGTCACCCGGTGCAGATCCGCCAACTGAGCACCCAGCCGTGCCATGCCGCGATCGTCTAGTGGCCGCAAATTGAGCCACTCCAGAACCAGATACGCATTGTGGGAACCCGCGCCGCAGGCAACGACCTTCGGCACCCGCAATCGTTTCGCCTGACCCAATCGTTCCAGCCCGAAGGCTTCTGCCTGCAGCATGGACATACGACCCGGCCGATTAAGCTTCACGAACCACTCGCCGCGGGTGGTCGTGAGCCGCAGTGCAGTGTTGATATCGCCGCCACCGATCGGCGCAACATCGAGAAGCTCAAGAGGCTCGCCGACGGCCTCCCGCAGCCCCTCGAGACAGTCGTTTAATGATGTGGGATCGATCAACAGCTATTCCCTTGCCGACTTGAAATGCGAGTGATTCTCATTTACATTTAATTCCAGTGACGCGACCTCGGCCGTTAACCACAACCACTGAGGAATCTGCAGATGATTCTATTGGTCATTCTCGCCATCGCATCGGTGCTGATCACCGGTATACTCACCGCCAAGTGACCCGGCCTCGGGGCGCTGTCGCGGGAACCGCCATTCGTAGGCCGATCGCGCAAGGCGATGGCCACAATGCGCAATCGCGGCTATAGTGAAGCCCTGTCACGGAAACTTCACCGCTTTAGATTACGATTAGGCCCCATTTGATTGTCCGCTCTGGGCCGGTCGCTCAGTGGACGCGCCGAACTGTACTTCCATCATCGCAGTAACTCATGCAAAACGCAGATTTAAAAAAACCCGAACTGTATCTCAACCGGCAACTCAGCTTACTTGCTTTCAACCAACGCGTTTTGGAACAAGCTCGAAACGAAGATACGCCGCTGCTGGAGCGACTGAAGTTCCTGTGTATTTCCAGCAGCAATCTGGACGAGTTTTTCGAGATCCGGGTTGCCGGACTCAAAGAATTGCAGGCATACGGTTCGGTACAAACCAACGCCGATCACCGCTCCCCCGTCGAGACACTCCGGCTCATCAGTATGCGGACGCACGATCTGGTGGAGCAGCAATATCGGGTGTTGAACGAACAGCTACTGCCAGCACTGCGCAATGAGAACATCCAAATCTTAAACGCGGGGCAGTGGAGTCGCACTCAGGCCCGGTGGATTAAAGAGTTTTTCACCGAGGAGGTCCTTCCGCTGCTGAGCCCCATGGGTCTGGACCCGGCCCATCCTTTCCCGCGGATTTTGAACAAGAGCCTGAACTTTATTTTGTCTCTGGAGGGTAAAGACGCCTTTGGCCGAAACAGCGCACTGGCCATACTGCAGGCGCCGCGGGTTCTACCCAGGGTGATACGGATACCGTCCGGCCGGGCCCGCGATACTGACTGCTTCGTACTTTTGAGCTCCATCATTCAGGCCCATGTCAGCCACCTGTTTCCCGGCATGAAGGTAACCGGCTGTTATCAGTTCCGCCTCACCCGCAACAGCGACCTGTTCGTCGACGAAGAAGAAGTGGACGATCTGTTGCGGGCAGTGGAAGGTGAGCTGTTTTCGCGCCGCTATGGCGATGAGGTCCGACTGGAAATTGCGAACGATTGCCCGGAAGAGCTTACCGATTATTTATTGAAACGGTTCGAACTGGAACAACAGGATCTTTATCTGGTCGACGGGCCCGTGAACCTAAATCGGCTCATGGCCATTCTGGATCTCGTGGAACGTCCCGATCTAACTTACCCTTCGTTCACGCCCGGATTGCCCAGACCATTGTCCGCCGGCTCGAACATCTTCGACGTCATTCGCCAACAGGATATCCTGCTCCACCATCCGTTCGAGTCGTTTACCCCGGTGGTGGAATTTCTCCGGCAGGCCAGTATCGACCCCAACGTGTTGGCCATCCGGCAGACGCTCTACCGGACGGGGACCGATTCAGCCATCGTTGAGCTTTTGCGCCAGGCCGCCCAGAACGGCAAGGAAGTCACGGTCGTGATTGAGTTGCGGGCACGTTTCGACGAAGAAGCGAATATCGGTTTGGCCAACCGGCTGCAAGAAGCGGGCGCGCACGTTGTGTACGGCGTGGTGGGCTACAAAACCCACGCCAAGATGTGCTGGGTGGTACGGCGCGAGCACAAGGAGCTCCGGCACTACGTGCATCTTGGGACAGGCAACTACCACGCCCGGACCGCCCGTCTTTATACCGACTACGGGCTGCTCACCTGCAACCCGGATATCACCGATGATGTGGGGAATGTTTTTCTACAGCTGACATCTCTAGGCCGCGTACCTCAACTCAACAGTTTGCTGCAATCCCCTTTCGGCCTGTTCAAAGGCGTCTTGGAAAGAATTGACCGTGAAATCCGCCATGCCAAGAAAGGCCTGCCTGCCCGGCTGATGATGAAAGTAAACGGACTCACCGACCCGGAAATCATTCGGGCCCTATACGCTGCCTCCCAAGCTGGGGTGGAAATCGATCTGATCGTGCGCGGCATTTGCTGCTTGCGCCCGAACGTACCCGGAATTTCTGACAACATCCGGGTTCGTGCGATTATCGGCCGCTTCCTGGAACACACCCGCATTTACTACTTCGAGAACAACGGCGAGCCGGAAGTCTATTGTTCCAGCGCGGATCTGATGGAGCGAAACCTCCACAAGCGCATCGAGATCGCCTTTCCCCTGCTCGACCCGCGTCTCAAGGCGCGCGTGATCGAGGAAAGTTTTGCCAATTATTTGTCCGACAACTGCCAGGCCTGGCTTTTACAAAGCGACGGCAGTTATGTCCAGGCCAAACCCCAGGGAAAAACGCTCTTCAGCGCCCAAATCGCTCTGCTGAATCAGCTTTCTGAAATGTCATAGCGAGAAAGGTGTCTCACCTTCACTACCAAAGGTGAGCTTGTAACCCGATCCGCGCAAGTAACGCGCCTCTTGAATCAGGTCAGCTTCCATTAACGGTCGTTCGGACAACCATCGCGGCGGAAACTGCAAATGGAGTTTTTTATCGCCCGCCGTGAGCGTGACATCCGGGTGGGCTTCATGCACGCGGTTACGGTGCATTAAGACGGCCAACCGCAACAACACAATCAAGGGCAACACCGCGTTGCTGTATTCCAAAACCACCTGATCGGCCGTGCCTTGCAAGACCAATTTGCGCCGGTGCAGCCTTACCAAGGCGGCAATCAGGCCTTGATTTTCCCATGAGAATCCCGCCAGATCGCCATGACTCAACAAATAATGCCCATGCTTGTGATAGCCGCTGTGCGAGACCGCTAAACCAATCTCATGCAGTTGCGCGCTATACGCCAACAACTCGCGCAGTTCGTGATCGTCAATACCCCACTGTGCCGCGACCTGGTCGAAAAAATAGATTGCTGTGTCGCCGACCTGTTGCGCTTGGAGACGATCGGCGTGGTAAAGCGTCAGCAGTGACTCGACCGTTTGATTTCGGACATCTTCTCGCACCTCCGGTCCAACCATTTCATCCAGGAGTCCTTCGCGCAGCGCGCCGTCGCAGGGGATCAGACGTTCGATGCCCAAGCCTTCGAATGCGGCGCACAGAATGACCACGCCACCCACGAACACCGCAGCGCGGTCCGAAGTCAACGTGGGGAAAGACAGCCGGTCAATGTGGCCAATATCCAATAGCTGCTGTTTGAGATCGGCCAGGCCAGCGGGCGAGATCACCCCATCTTCGGCGCCCTGCTCGGTCAGAACGTTGGACATGGCACGAACGGAACCGGAGGTCCCCACCGCCTCTTGCCATCCCAGTCCTCGGAACTGGCTCTCCACCGGCTGCAGTTCCAGCCGAGCCGCAATTTCCGCCTGTCGCCACCGTTTACGGGTAATACGACCATTGGGAAAGAACCGATGACTGTAGCTGACGCAGCCCATGAACAGGCTTTCCATTGCCAAAGGGTGCGGCCCTTCGCCGAGAATCAGCTCCGTGCTGCCACCACCAATATCGAAGACCAGACGACGGCTTTTCGCAACGCCCCGGGTAAATCCCACGCCGCGATAGATCAAACGGGCTTCCTCTTGGCCCGATATGATTTCCACCGGGTGTCCGATGGCATCCGCCACCCGATCGAGAAACTTATCCGCCCGCCGTGCTCGCCGAAGGGTGTAGGTCCCCACCACGCGAACATGATCACTCGGCAGCCCGCGCAAGCGATCACCAAACCGAACCGCGGCGGCGAGGGCACGAGTTTGGGTCTCCTTGTCGATCCGGCCGTCATCGCGCAGGCCCGCCCCTAAGCGAACCATTTCGCGCATCCGATCAACGATTTGAAGTTGCTGGTTCACTCGCCGAGCAAGCACCAGATGAAAGCTGTTGGAACCCAGATCGACCCCTGCGTAGTACTGGGTTTTCATACCGTCATCAACGGGCTGCGGCGATGACGTGCTCTGTGACGGCAAAAGGGTTTCCTTGTTCATCCGATTGTGGGCCATCACGGCCGTGGCTGATTGGAAAAGGCTAAAAGAACCTATATTAAGTGACGGGATTGATCGCCTCTATCACGGCTGCGATCAAAACTTGATTTTGCCCGTCAACATATCTTTAAACATGCACCAATCGCCGATTAAGCTGTAAATAGGGTGTGTGAAGGTCGCGGGTCGGTTGTGTTCAAAGAAGAAATGCCCCACCCAGGCAAAACCATAACCAAACAGCGGAAGCGTAAGAACCAACCACCAGCGTCCGGTCAACAACATGATGCCGGAAACCACCAAAACCAGAGCACTTCCCAGAAAATGCAGCCGGCGACAGGTGGAGTTGCTGTGCTCGGACAAGTAAAACGGGTAAAAATCACGAAATCGCTGGTAGCGTTCTGTCATCATATGGCGCTTCGGTGACAACGGGCCCCACCGCGAAGCCCTCATTTTTGTGGTAGCTAAGAAAATGTGCGACTCCGCGCCGATGCCCCCTGCGACGCATCGCCCTCGAAGGCGCAGAATGGCGGTGGGTCAGGGATTCGAACCCTGGAAGGGCGTTAACCCTTGCTGGTTTTCAAGACCAGTGCATTCAACCGCTCTGCCAACCCACCATCGTCAAAATTCGCGCTCAGGATACTCATCACCCGCGACCATTTCCAGGACCAAACGCTTTCCCCAGCCACCCCCCGGTGGTAACCTCTTCCAAATAGGGAACTGAGGGCATTAGAGCAGTGTCTCAGAAAGTACCCCGTGAGCCGATACACTAGGCTGCATTCGCGTCTTCTGGAGGAAGTTTTATGGCCAACTACGAACCGACGGTGATCCAGTCGCAGGCATCTACGCTTGCGACCAACAAGTTAATCCGAAACACTTACATGCTGCTGTCACTCACGCTGCTGTTCAGTGCCCTGACCGCAGGCGTGTCGATGATGTTGGCGATCCCACATCCTGGTCCGATTCTGACGTTGATCGGATATTTCGCCTTGTTGTTTCTCACCACCCGTTTTCGTAATAGCGCCTTGGGCCTGGTTTTCGTGTTCGCGCTCACGGGCTTTATGGGACTGACTTTAGGTCCGATCATTAGTTTTTATCTAACCCAATTTTCGAACGGTAGCCAGTTGGTTGCCACGGCAATGGGTGGAACAGGTGCCATATTTCTCGGCCTTTCCGGCTACGCGATGACCACCCGGAAGGATTTCAGCTTCCTCGGCGGGTTCGTGATGGTGGGCATTTTGGTGGCCTTCCTGGCAAGTATAGGTGCCATGATCTTCAGTCTGCCGGCGCTTTCCCTTGCCGTATCGGCGATGGTCGTGCTGCTGATGTCGGCTCTGATTCTGTACGAGACGAGCAACATCGTTCATGGCCATGAGACCAACTACATCATGGCCACCATCACCTTGTACATATCGATCTACAACCTGTTTCTGGCCCTGTTACAGTTGTTGGGCTTCTTCGGCGGTGACGACTGATCGAATCAGCGATTCCGCATCGGTAGAAAAAACCCCGCCTCAAGCGGGGTTTTTTCTACCTGCTCGGCTTGTGCTATTGACCGGTCGGCGCAAAAGCGTTCCGCAGGGTCGGATCGGCGCGGAACCAGGCGAGTTTCTCGTGCAACCGAACCACCTCTCCGACAATCACCAGGGTCGGCGGCACCAAGGGTTGCTCATTGGCGCGTTCGGCCAACCGCGCCAAATCGCTGATGATCACACGTTGTGCCGGCGTGGTACCTTGCTGAATCAGCGCCGCGGGATGTTCTGGCGAAAGCCCGCGGTCGATCAGCTGCTGGCAAATCTTTTCAAGGCCCTGCAGGCCCATGTAGATCACCACAGTATGGTTGGGTTGAGTCAGCGTCGCCCAATCCAGATCCACGCCACCGTCTTTCGGATGCCCGGTGACGAAACTGCAGGAATGCGCATGATCGCGGTGGGTCAACGGAATGCCCGCGTAGGCCGCACACCCCGAAGCGGCGGTAATACCCGGTACCACTTGGAACGGGATACCGAATTGCATGAGACTTTCAATTTCCTCCCCGCCTCGCCCGAAGATGAACGGATCACCGCCTTTCAAACGAAGCACCCGCTTTCCTTCACGGGCATGTTCCACCAGCAGTGAATTGATGTCCGACTGAGGCAAGGCATGGTTTTTACGCGCCTTACCCACGTAGATGCGTTCGGCATCCTTGCGGACCAAATCCAAAATCCCCGGTGATACCAAGCGGTCGTATAGAACCACGTCTGCCTTTTGCATCAGACGGAGGGCACGAAAGGTGAGCAGGTCGGGATCCCCTGGCCCCGCCCCGACCAGATAAACTTCTCCGGTTAAGTGATTCCGCTTTTCCGAACCCTGCTCCAGCATGACCTGAAGCAACCGGCTGGCTTCATCCTCCCGACCGGCCAACATATGTTCGGCCACCGGGCCGTCGAGCACCGATTCCCAAAAACGTAGCCGCGCCGAACTGCCGGAAATCCGCGCCTTCACTTGGGCTCTGAATGACTGCGCAAGCGCCGCCAAACGTCCATATCCGGCCGGTAACATGACCTCCAAGCGGGCGCGCCACAAACGGGTCAACACCGGAGCCGCTCCGCCACTGGATATCCCGATCACGAGCGGCGATCGATCCACCACCGCCGGAACGATGAACGACGATCTCTCCGGGTCATCGACGACGTTGACGGGGATCTGCCGCTCATCACACCGGCGAGATACCTCGTCATTGATGCAAACATCATCCGTGGCGGCCACCACGACGTGCGCGCCTTCAATGTGGCGGGCGTGAAAAGGCTCCGGCAACCAGCGAATCTGATTGCCATCCGCCAAGTCACGTAAGCCAT